>NZ_JBHLUH010000080.1:0-54497 GCF_042433955.1 Phytohabitans kaempferiae
GGCACGGCGCGTGCCACGGCGTACGGCTACTCGCTGTTCACCTTCGAGGTCTACGGAAGCTGATTTCGAGAGGCGGCCCGGCCGGATACGGTTCCGGCCGGGCCGCCGAGCGTCAGGGCATCCCGCAGGGCGGCGCGCGACCCGATGCCGAGCTTGGGAAAGACGCGGTACAGGTGCGCGCCGACCGTGCGGTGCGACAGGTGCAGCCGCTGCCCGATCTCCTTGTTGGTCAAGCCGGTCGCGGCGAGCAGCGCGATCTCCCGTTCCTGCGGCGTCAGCGCTGCGGCGCCAGCCGACCCGCTCGTACCGGCGGCGCGCAGCTCGGCCCGCGCCCGGGCCGCCCACGGTGCCGCGCCCAGCCGCTCGAATGCGCGTGCCGCCGCGCCGAGCTGCTCCCGGGCCGGCGTCGTGGCGTGCCGCCGGCGCAGCCACTCGCCGTACGCGAGCCGGAGCCGGGCCAGGTCGAAGGGCCATCGCTCGCCGCCCGGCACCGCGAGGGCGGCGGTGAAGCGGTCGTCCGACGGGTCCACGGTCGCGGTCGCCGTTGCGGAGGCGAGCGCCAGCCGTGGCGAGAGGAGCGCCACGCGTCCCAGGGCGGCGGCGTGCGCGACCGCCTCGGCCCGCCGGCCGGTACATGCCGCCGACTCGACCAGGTCGATCGCGGACCAGAGCGCCAGCGGTGCGTTGGCGGCCAGGACGCCCGGCGGGCTCACCTGCGTGGCGTGCCGGTACGCCTCCTCGGCGTCGCCCTGGCCGAGCGCCGCGACCGCCAGCGCGTGGTGCGCGGAACGGGTCACCGAGCGGGCACCGTGCCGGGCCGCCCAGCGCAGCATCCGAGCGGTGATGGCGCGGGTCGCCTCGTCGTCGCCCCGCCCCGCCGCGACCAACGCCTCGCCGAACGCGAGCGGCCAGCGTAGGATCCGGTAGCCGTGCGCGGCGCAGAGCGCACGCCCCTCCGCCGCCAGCCGCATCGCCTCCGCCCAGCGCCCGGTGCGCACGCCGTCGACGGAGAGGTTGACCAGCGCGCGGATCACCGCGACGGCGGCGCCGCCGCGCTGCCCTTCGCGTACGACCCGGCGGTGCGCCTCACGGCAGGCGGACATCCGGTCGGTGAAGAGCGCGGCCCGGCCGACCGCGGCGACGCGGGACGGGTCGGGCTCGTCGTGCAGCCGCCCGATCATGTCGTCGAGGAGCGCGAGGTCGGTGGGCGTGGCGCGGGCGGGGTCGGCGACGAGCGACGCGCCGAGCGCCAGCAGGGGCGGCGGCCCCGGGCGCAGCCGCGCGACCGCCGCGTGGAACGGCGCCCACAGCTCGTCCCGCCCGCCGAGCGCGCACACCGCCAGCAGCGCGTGCAGCGCGTCGACCTGTGCCGGGTCGCGGTCGTCCAGCGCGTTGACCAGGAGCCGGTGCGCCGCGTCGACATCGCCGTCGCCGTTGAGTACGAGCAGGGCGGACGCCACAGCGGCCGGCAGCGAGCCGCGGCGCCCCGGGTCGGCCTGCCGGGCGTCGCCGAGCAGCCGGGAGACGCCGTGCAGGTCGACGTCGGCCCGTACCGACGCCGCCTCGGCGAGCCGCCGGCTGCGGTCCGCGCCGCGCGGGCTGAGGTCGGCCGCCCGCACCATCGCCGCGTACGCGCCGGCCGCGTCGCCCCGCCGGCGGTGCGCGTGCGCGGCCTTCATGAGCAGCCCGGCCACTCGCTCGTCCGGGCCGAGCGTCGCCTTGGCGAGGTGCCACGCCCGGCGTTCCGGCCGGTCGTCCCTTTCCGCCAGCACGCGGTACGCCGCCCGCCGCTCGCCGGGCGGGGCGAGCGCCACCACGGCGGAACGGGCCAGCGGGTCACGGAACCGGACCCGGCAGCCGTCCACGGTCACCAGCCCGGCGCGCTCGGCGGGCAGCAGGTCGGCGAGGTCGCCGGCGTACGCGAGCGCGCCCGGACCGTCGAGCGCGACGAGCAGCAGCAGGCGGCGGGTCGGCGGGGGCAGCCGGTCGAGCCGGGCGCCGTACGACGCGGCGAGGCGCGGGCCGAGCGGCAGTGGGTCGGGCAGCGCCTGGGCACCACTGCGCTGTGCCGAGGTGAGGGCGGCCGGCAGCTCGCGCAGTGCCAGCGGATTGCCCCGGGCGGTGGCGAGCACGCGCCGGCGGGCCGGCTCGGCCAGGTCGGGGAAGTGCTCGGCCACCAGCGCCGACGCCGCGCGCTCGCGGAGCGGCCCCACCTCCAGGACGCCGATCCCGGTGGGGTCGCCGGCGGCGTCGGTGGCCGCCAGCAGCGCCGCGCCGCTGTCGCCGAGCCGCCGGGCGACGAAGCCCACCACCGCCGCGCTCGCCGGGTCGAGCCGGTGCAGGTCGTCCACGATCAGGAGTACCGGCGCCGCGCGGGTGAGCAGCGTCAGGGACGCCGTGGCGACCACCAGCCGGTCGGCACACGGCCCGGCGTCGAGACCCAGCGCGGCGCGCAGGGCGTCGCGGTGTGCCGGATCGAGCCCGCCGACCTCGGCGCGCAGCGGCCACAGCAACTGGTGCAGCCCGGCGTACGGCAGGTCGGCCTCGAACGGCGTGCCGGAACCGCGCAGCACCAGGCCACCGGTCGTCGCCGCCCGGTCGGCCGCCGCGTCCAGGAGCGTGGATCGGCCGATGCCGGTCACGCCCGTCAGCAGGAGCGCGCCACCGGGCAGGACACGGGCGATGGCGTCGAGCTCGTCATCGCGTCCCACCAAGGCGGCAGCCACTCGGATCCCCCGTGCCACCGACTGCCAATTTAAGTCACGCCGACGGTCATCTGACGGAAGTCCGGAGAAGCGCCCGGGTTCGACACTCGACCGATGGATCTGGAGATCTCCGTCGCCGTCACCGCCGATCCGCGCGCGGCCACGCGTGGACCGGGCAGCGCGCCCACCGGGCTCACCGTCAACGGCACCACGTACCTCGTCGGCGTCGAGCCACGGGTCAGCCTGCTCGACGCGCTGCGCGTACACCTCGACCTCACCGGTACCAAGAAGGGCTGCGACCAGGGCACGTGCGGCGCGTGCACGGTGTGGGTGGAGGGGCGGCGCGTACTCTCCTGCCTCACACTCGCCCTCTCCTGCGAGGGGTACGAGGTCACCACGATCGAGGGGCTGGCCGACGGCGACGAGCTGCACCCCATGCAGAAGGCGTTCATCGCGCGGGACGCGTTCCAGTGCGGGTACTGCACACCCGGACAGATCATGTCGGCGGTCGCGCTGCTGGCGGAAGGGAACGCGAGCACCGACACCGACATCGCCGAGTACATGAGCGGCAACATCTGTCGTTGCGCGGCGTACCCCAACATCCGCGCGGCGATCAGGGATGTCCGGGACGGGCGGGAGGAGAGCGGACATGCGGCCGCTTAGCTACGCCCGGCCGCACGACGCGGCGACCGCCATAGCGCTGGTCGAGCGGACCCCGACGGCGGCGTTCCTGGCCGGCGGTACCACCGAGGTCGACCTGCTCCGGCTGGGCATCGTCCCGCACGACGTACTTGTCGACATCAACGAGCTGCCGTACCGCGACGTCGAGGAGCTGCCCGGTGGCGGCCTGCGGCTGGGCGCGCTGGCCCGGATGAGCGATGTGGCCCGCGACCCGCGTATCGTCGCCCGCTACCCCGCAGTGTCACAGGCGCTGCTGCTCGGCGCCTCGGAGCAACTGCGCAACATGGCCTCGATCGGCGGCAACCTCTGCCAGCGTGTACGCTGCGCCTACTTCCGGGACGGCGTCTCGCCCTGCAACAAGCGCGAGCCGGGCACCGGTTGCGCCGCGCTGGACGGCGTCAACCGCAGCCACGCCATCCTCGGCGGCAGCCCGAGCTGCATCGCCACGCATCCGTCCGACCTGGCGGTGGCGTTGGTCGCCTTCGACGCGGTGGTGCACGTGATCGGCCCGAACGGCTCGCGCTCGATCCCGATCGACGACTTCTACCTGCTGCCCGGCGACACGCCGGACCGGGAGCATTCGCTCGCCCAGGGGGAGCTGATCGTGGCGGTCGACCTGCCCGGCGACGTGATCGCGGTCCGCTCGACGTACGCGAAGATCCGCGACCGCCAGTCGTACGAGTTCGCCCTCGTCTCGGTCGCGGCGGCGATCGCGGTCTCGGAAGGCGTGGTACGGGACGTGCGGCTGGCGCTCGGCGGGGTCGGTACGAAGCCGTGGCGGGCCCGGATCGCCGAGGCGGAGCTGATCGGGGCGCCGGCGACCCGGGAGTCGTACGCGGCGGCGGCCGTCTCCGAGCTGGCCGGCGCCGACGTACGCCCGGACAACGCGTTCAAGGTGCCGCTGGCGGAGCGGACGATCGCCCGAGTGCTGGCGGGCGCGGCGTGAGCCCCGCGGTCGGCAGCGCCGTCGACCGGGTCGACGGGCGGGCAAAGGTCACCGGCGCGGCGCGGTACACGGCCGAGATCGTGCTTCCCGACCTCGCGCACGCGGCCCTCGTCGGCGCGACCATCCCCAGTGGACGGATACGCGCGATCGACAGCAGCGCGGCGCTCGCCGCGGGCGGGGTACTCGCGGTCCTGACCCACGAGAACCTGCCGAAGGTCGCCGCGGCACCGCGCCTGCTGCCCTCGCTGGTCGGAGCGGCCGCGCCCGGCGAGAGCTTTTTTCCGATGCAGGACGACCAGGTGCACTACGCCGGCCAGCCGGTCGCACTCGTGGTGGCGGACAGCCACGAGCGCGCCCAGTACGCCGCGTCCCTGGTCCACATCGACTACGAGCGTGCCCCGTCGGTCACCACGCTCGGCGAGGGTCGCAGTTTGGCGTACGAGCCGCAGACGCTCTTCGGCGGGCTCATGCCGGCGCGGATGGCGTATGGAGACGTGGACGCCGGGCTCGCCGAGGCGGACGTGCGCGTGGACGTGATGTACCGGTTCGCGGCCAACCACCACAACGCCATCGAGACCTCGGCGACGACCGCGGTGTGGGAGGAGGACCGGCTCACGCTTTACGACTCGACCATGGGCATCCGGGCCAGCCAGCTCACCGTCGCCCAACTGCTCGGGCTGCCAGCCTCCGACGTCCGCGTGATCACACACTTCGTCGGCGGCGGCTTCGGCGGCAAGGCGATGACCTGGCCGCACGTGACGCTGGCGGCGATGGCGGCCCGGCACGTACGGCATCCGGTGCGGCTGATGCTGACCCGTACGCAGGCGTTCACCGCCACCGGGCACCGGGAGGAGCAGGAGCAGGCGATCTCGCTCGGTGCCAAGCGGGACGGCACGCTGACCGCGATCCGGCACCACAAGCTCTCGATCACCTCGCCGTTCGACGACTGGGCCGAGCCGGCGACCGGTACGACCACGCAGGTGTACGCCACGCCCAACGCCGAGGGGGTGCACCAGCTGGTCAGGGGAAACACGATGACGCCTACGTTCACCCGGGGGCCGGGCGAGACGGTCGGCGTGTTCGTGCTGGAGACCGCGATGGACGAGCTGGCGTACACGCTCGGGGTCGACCCGCTCGCCCTCCGGCTGCACTGCCACGCCGAGACCGACCCTCGGGGCAACCCGTGGTCCAGCGACGGCCTGGCGGAGTGCCTGCGTACAGCGGCGTCGTCGTTCGGCTGGGCCGGGCGCGACCCGCGACCCCGGATGCGCCGCGACGGAGACTGGCTGATCGGCACCGGGATGGCGGCGGCCGCGTACCCGGTCGCGTTCCTCATGCCCACGCAGCGGGCCCGGGCCCGGATCTACGCCGGTGGCGACGCGGTGGTGCAGACCGGTACGCAGGAGTTCGGCACCGGCGTGACCACGGTGATGACGCAGGTCGCCGCCGACGGGCTGGGGCTGCCGATGGACACGGTGCGCTTCGAGGCGGGCGACACCGACCTGCCCAACACATCGGCGGCGGTCGGCTCGTCCGGGGCGATGATGGTCAGCGCCGCCGTACACAACGCCGCCACCGCCCTCCGCGACCAGCTCATCGCCATGGCGGTCGCGGACGAGGGCTCGCCCCTGCACGGCGCCGACCCGGCACAGGTCGAGGTCCACGATGGACGGATGGTCCTGCGCGGGCGTCCCGAGGTCGGTGAGACGTACGGCGAGGCCATGACCCGTCACCACCTGGAGGACGCGGAGGCGCTGGGCAGCTGGACCCCGCCACCGCCGGACACGCCGCACGGGCTGCTCACCTTCGGTGCCCAGTTCGCCGAGGTCGCGGTCGATCCGGAGCTGGGCCTCGTACGGGTACGCCGGCTCGCCGGAGCGTTCGCGCCCGGCCGGGTCCTCAATCCCAAGACCGCCCGCAGCCAGCTCATGGGCGGGATGCTGTGGGGGCTCGGGCAGGCGCTGCTCGAAGGCAACCGGATGGACCCCCGCTTCGGCCGGTGGAGCGCCACCAGCCTCGGCGACTACCTCGTGCCGGTCAACGCGGACGCGCCCGACGTGACGATCGACCTGATCGAGGTACACGACGAGGTGGTCGGCCCGCTCGGCGCCAAGGGCGTCGGCGAGATCGGCCAGGTCGGCGTCGCCGCGGCCATCGCCAACGCGGTGTACCACGCGACCGGCCGGCGGATGCACGCGCTGCCGATGACCGCCGAGCTGGTCATGGACCCGCCGTAGCCGCCAGACCCTAGGCGCGGCGTCCCGGGGAGAGGCCGTAGAACAACAGCAGCAGGCCGACCACGAAGAGGCCCACGGTGATCAGGACCGCCGGCCTGCCTATCGGTTCGTCGGCGATCGCGAACTGCACCACCTGCGGGACGGCGGCGCCCAGCACCACGCCGCCGACCACGTTGGTCGCGTTCTTCCGGCCCGCGCCGTCGTCCTTGCTCAGCTGCATCCGGCGAGCGGTCCGGACGTGCTCTGCCGAGACCACGTCCAAGCCCTGCTTCTTGGCCAGGTCGATCGCGTCGGCACCGACGGCCGCCAGGTAGCTGGCGTGGCAGCTCTTCAGCTCAGCGGCGGCACGCGGCGAGAACTCGACCACACCGTTCTTGCCGAACTTACGGCCGATGGCGTCGGCGGCCGGGGTGAGATGCTGACCGCACGTGAAGGAATCGGGCCGGTGGCACACCTGGGAATTACCGGCGCCGACAGATCCGGTCATGAGATGTCCTTCGGCGCTGAGTGGTCCCGGTCGTTTCGGCCCAGTCCGAGCCATCGTTGCATCCCGTTCATCGCCTGAAACGCGACGACATACGCCGCGCGCGTGGCCCGCCAGTTCCACAGGTCCACGGCGACGATCGCGCCCTGCACGGAGCGTGCGTTGACCGCGTATTTGTCTTCGAGGATGAACTCGATGGAAGGCGGGTTCAGTGTGCGGATCTTGAGTAAGCCGTCGTCTCCGCCGACTCGCGAGGGGTAGACCATCTTCACCTCGATGTCGACGCCGCTGGCGGCATGCACCGTGCCGGTCAGAGTGACCCGACCCGAGGTGATGCCGTACTTCAGCGCGGTGAGCCGTCGAAACACGAACTCGCGGTCTCGTGCCAACTGGCTGCGACCGATGGCGTTGTCGGTCCAGCCCGGCACGTCGAGCGTCGTCTCCTCCGCCTGGGGCGGAGTGCGCCGGGACGAGCTGGCGTCCGACACCAGCTCGATATTGGCCAGCGGGATCTCGTAGTAGTGCTGGTCACCTCGGACGAACAGGAAGTGCCGAGCGTGGTTGAAGCCGGTCTCGTCGACGGCGAGGCTGGCCAGGAAGAAATCGTGGTTGTGATCTTGGTTGTTTACCGTCCAGAAGTAACCGTCGAGGTCGCGGTCACTGAGGTTTCTGACCCCGTTGGGATGGTGACTGTGCCAGCTCCCGAGGTGTTCTATCGCCGGCATCATCCGCTCGATCTCGCGGAAGCGTCGCAACTGGTAGTCGCGGTCGGGATAGTGGTGTGCGTCCGATCTGCTCGCCCCCGGGCCGGCATCGATGTAGTCGACCACCTCGAACGCCAGGGACGACATCACCTCGTGCCGCGCGCCGAGCGTCGGCAGCCGGGCCGGGCCGTGTACGAAACCGATGTACTTTCCGCCCACCTCGATGTCCGGATTTCGGTGGATCTCCTCCGCGAATCGAGCGGCAACGGCCATGTCGATCGTCACCCGGGGAAGCCGAGGGTTCATCCCGCCCCCTTCCGGTAACCGGCTCCGCACTCGTGCAGGCAGTCGTGCCGCCCGCGCAGTTTCATCCGGAAGCACTGGTAGACGCTGAAAAGGTCAGGCACGTCGCGCAGGCCGATCGTCAGCCAGTTGAAGCTGGGCGCGGTGAGGTAGGCCGATCCCTTGGCGCCGAAGAGCGACATGATGTAGTGGGCGTGCATGGTGGCGACGATGCCGATGTCGACGGCCAGGCCGGACGCGGCGAAGTCGCCCTCGCCCAGCCCGTAGATGTGATGCGTCTCCTCCTGCGTGAGCTCGAGCAGGTTGTCGAGGTCGGTGCCCTGCTCGGCGACGTACCGCAGCTTGCAGTCGTGACAGCCGGTCTCGCCGGGCAGGTAGGCGTAGACCTCGCCGCCCAGGCCGGTGCGGAAGACCGATCCGAAGACGCAGGGCAGCCGGGCCGCGACGCAAAGGTGGTTGATGTAGCTACGTGCGGCGGCGTTGTCTACCGCGCAGACCACCAGGTCGGCATTGGCGATCTCGTCGTCGAACGTCTGGAGGCCGACCACATCCGCCTGATAGGCGCGCACGTCGGCGCGCGGGTTGCGGTCTCTCAACCACTCCGCCGTGATCTCGACCTTGGGGCGGAACAGGTCGGAACGCCGAGCCGGATGCTTGACGAGGTTGACCGGCTCGAGCAGATCCGGGTCGAACAGCGCCCACGACCTGATCCCGCACATGGCCAGGCGTTCGACCACGACAGCGCCGCCGCTGCCGACCCCCACGACCACGACCCGGAGGGACGCCACGTCGCTCTGCGCGATGAGGTAGTCGATCCTGGAAGTGTCCAAGGTGGCTTCAGAGCTCATGCCACCACTTCCGTAGGTTGTAGATCATATTGTGGTCGTGCTGCTCGCTGCCCGGCCAGTAGCGCTTGTCGAGCCACACCTCGTATTTGTTCAGCCAGATCGCCGCCTTGGCCACCATGACCGCGGTCGTCATGAAGCTGCTCCATTGGCTGCTGCGCATGACGCAGAGGTTTCCACTGGGATACATGTGTGGATTGGACTTCGGGCGCCATCCGACCGGCTCGATATCAGGCACGGTGTGCGGGAAGTTGCTGCCCAGGATGATGCGTATCTGGTATCTCTTGTCGGCGAACGTGCGCAGCGTGCCGGCCGCATCGGCCCAGATGTCTCCTTGGCTCCGCCGCAGCGTGAAGCCAGGAAAGTAACGACCCAGGGTCGCGACCTCTTCCTGGAATCGCTGATTGCCGGAGACGGTGGTGGCCAGCATGCCACGCGGCACCTTGATCGTCATGCCGACCAACCGGGGAAGAGGCGGCTGTATTCACCTTTTGAATCAGAAATGCCAGCAACGGGCTTTTCTCTCGGCGCGGCCATGGATGTGCCGGTCTGGCGCGGTCGGCCTTCCTCGTCGATCTCCACGATGTCGTCTTCGCCGATCGACTTCAGGAGTCGCTCGGCCTCTTCCCGTGAAGTCATCCGACCGAAACCTCCATAGAGCCCCACGCGCCTGAACTGCGCAAGACGAGATAGACATTCTCGGCGAGTGTCCAACATCTGACAGGACCCTCATGGCGGTCGATCGACTCGCCCGCGAGAAGGTTAGGAAACGCCTCGGGCGCGACGCATCGTCTGAACGGGTGACGGCGATAACCCGTTCATGTTCAGGTGGTCGTGTGGCTTTTCACCGCTGGTTTTCCCGGCGAGATCAATTCGTACCTGGTGGATCTGTCGGGTAGCTGACGTACGTGGCGCCCGGTGCCGTCGCTCATACCGGGTAAGTCCGTCTGCCAGGCGAGGAGGCGTCCATGACCGCTCTGGTTGTCCCCGGAGTCCGCGTCGAGGCTCGGTTCGACGTGGTGCCACCGCCGCCGTCGCCCTCGGGAATCCTGGGGCTTGTCGGTGTCGTCGACCGGGCCGCGAGCGGGCTGGTGGGGCTCACCTCGACCGCCGAGATCGCCCCGCTGCTCGGCCCCGGCACGCTCCACTCGATGCCCGAGCTCGCCGACGCCCTGCGTAACGGCGCGTCCGAGGTGGTCGTCTCGGCGGTCGACGCGGGAGCCGCGGGCACCGGGACGATCCGGCTCAGCGACCGCGACGGTGACGCCGTGGTCGAGCTTCGCGCCCGTGCCGCCGGCCCGTGGGCCGACGACGTGGAGGTGCGGGTCGACGAGGTGATCAGCGCCGACGGCCGCAGCGTGCGGGCGGTCGACCTGTCCGTCTACATCGGCGGGGTCCTGGCCGAGGTGCACCGCAACCTGATCATCGATCCGCGCACGCCGGAGCGCGACCTCTTCCAGGTGGTCAACCGTGACTCGACGGTGCTGGTCGCTCTGGACGCCGCGCTCCTCGACGCCGAGCCGACCAGCGTGAGCGACGCCGGCGCCTTCGTCAACCGGCAGCCGACCCGGGCCCAGCGCGTGCTCCAAGCCGGCGGCGTGAACGCGCTGCGGGTCACCGCGAAGAACGCGGGCGAGCGGGGCAACCAGATCTCCGTACAGGTGACCGCCGGCCGCCGGGTCGGGATCCTCAACGACGGAGCGAGCCGCCCGGCGCTGCGGGTCACCGCGCGGGACACCGCCCCGACACCGATCACGGTGGCCGTCGCCGCAGGCTCCGTCGCCGGCACGGTCAGCGTGACCGTGGTACGCGGTGTGGAGGACGAGCAGTTCACCGACCTGGCCTCCGCCGGTGCGGTGGTCGCCGCGCTGGCCAACTCGCAGATCGTGCGCGCCGAGGCGATCGATGGCGGTGGCCTGCCCGCCGTGGCCACCACGCAGCTCGGCGAGAGCCGCACGGTCGTGGTGCGTCCCGCCGGCGCCGACGACATCGTCGCCGAAGACCGCCGCTCCGTGGACGAGGTGGTCGCCTCGTTCGCCGGCAACCTCTTCGTCGACCTCGCCGTCGAGGCGCCCACAACGGCCGCGCTGGACACGGCGGCCGCCAACTCCGGATTCCTCGCCGGCGGCCGCGGCCGCGAGCCCGTCATCCGCCTCGTCGCGAGCGGTGGCGAGGTGGCCGAGGTCGGCGCCGCCCCGGACAACGACCCGACCGGCTGGGTACTGCGCCTGACGACCACCTCCGGCGGCTTCCGCCTGACGCTCGATGACGCCGGCGGCAACACGCTGGAACGGCACGAGAACCTCACCATGGACCCGGACAGCGACCGCTACCTCACCGCCGTGCTGGCGGCCGAGTCCACGCGCCTGCGCGCGTACGACCTCTACACGCGGGCGGGCGTGAGCGAGCTGCCCGCGGCGACCGGTGGCCGGCGCCGGCTCAGCGCGAGCGCACCGCCGCCCACGGCCGCGTACCTGGCCGCCGTCGACGCACTCGCCGCCGACGAGCGGATCGACCTCGTGGCCGCGTCGGTCCAGGTGTACGGGAACGAGGCGCTCGACGTCGTACAGGTGCACAGCGCCCTGCGCGCCTTCGCCGACGGGGCCGCCGACCGGGGCGCGCCGGCCATCGCGTTCGGCTCGGTGGGGCCGGACGAGGACGACGTGAGCGAGATCCTCGACCACGCCAACAGCGTCCGCTCGTCCCGCTTCGTGCTCTGCGCTCCACATGGGACACACGCGGCGGTCGCCGGGGTCGTCGGCCGCCTCGACGTCTTCCGGTCGCCCACCTTCAAGGGGGTACCGACGCTGCGCGGCGCGCCCGGCCGCTTCCGCGAGTCGGAGCTGCGCCGCCTCGTCGACCCGGTGACCGGAAACATCCTCGTCGTCCAGCAGCAACGCAGCCGGGGCGTCATCGTGGTCAAGGGCATCGCGACGAACGGCTGGCAGATCAACGTGACCCGCACGGCCGACCAGGCGGTGCGGGAGATCAAGCGGATCGCCGAGGGCTTCATCGGCGAACTCAACGACGAGGCCAACCGCACCGCGCTCGGGCAGCAGGTCACCGCGTTCCTGCTGCGGTTGGAGCGGGACGGCGCGATCGTGCCGAGCGCCGACGGGGAGGATCCCGCGTTCCAGAGCCGGGTCTACGCGACGCCGCTGGACTTCGCCCAGGGCATCGTGCGCATCGACATCGCGATCCGTCCCGTTCGGGCCATCGACTACGTCTACGCCACGCTTCGCGTCAAGGCCCTCTGAGGTCGAAGGAAGGGACGGACATGCCACTAGTCTTCTCCGCTCGGGACTCCGAGGTCCGCGTCGGAAACGAACTCCTCGAAGGGGTCCGCGCGATCGAGTACCGGTCGGCGCGGGAACGGCGCGAGGTCACCGCGATCGGCACGGACGAGCGGATCGCCGTGTATTACGGCGCCCGCAGCGTCACCGGACGCCTGCGCGTGGCGTCCACCGCCAAGGTGCTCGACGGCCTGCTGACCGGGCCGGCCGAGTTCCAGGTCGTGGCGACGCTGCGGCACGGGGCCAACCAGCGCACCGTCGCGTTCGACGAGTGCTGGATGGAGTCCAAGCAGGTCGAGCTCGGGGACGGCGGCCACCAGGAGACCGTCTACCAGTTCTCCGCCACACGGGTACGTGAAGAGGACGTGCCGGCATGACCCCGTTCGCCACGATCGCCGTCGAGCCGGGCCGGCTCCGCCTCGGCGCGGAGGTCGTGCCCCTGCGGGTCGACGCGACGAGCGGAGCCGCCGGAGTCACCTGGGGCGGCGCCGACTACCGGCTGCGGCCGTGGACCTTCGGGGAACGGCGGCGCCTGCTCGCCGCCCACCACGACGGCGTCACGCTCGACGTGGGGTCGCTCGTGGAGAGTGCGATCGAGCTGCTGGTGGAGCCGGTGCCGGCGCGGAGCACGGACCGCGAGGTGGTCGGGCTGGCCGCGCTCGCCTGGTGCGCCACCGCCGGTGCCCGCACGCCCGCACCGGTGCCCGGCGTCGACGCGGCCACGCAGATGGTGCGGCTGGCGAAGGCGACCGGCTGGGGGCCGGCGGAGATCGACGCCTCGGCCGCCGCCGACGTGGACCGCTGGTACCACGCGGTGCGCGCCGAGCAGGTGCCCGAGCCCGGTCCTGAGCCCGCGACCGCGCCGGCCGGCGAGGACGAGTCGTACCGCGTGTTCCGACTGGAGGACTGAGCCGTGGACGTCGAGGCCGCCCGCACCGAGGTCTGGTCGTGGCTGCGCGCCCTCGCCGCGCCGCTCGCGGCGTCGCCGGCTGCCATGGGGGAGCCGGTGTCCGCCGCCGCGCCGGGCGGATGGCCTTCCGCGTCACCGCTCGGCCCTTCTGAGCCGTCCACCGTGGAGCGACTGGCGCCCGCGTCCACGCCTGCCTTCATCGTGGCGCCACCGCCCGGTCCGGCGCCGGATTCGCCGGTAGCTCGGGCCGGCTCGCCCGCCTCGGCGACGGCCCCGGTGCCGGGCGCCCCGACCGCGCCGCTCTATCCGCACGCGCCGAAGACAATGCCGCCCGCCACGAGCGCGATGCCGCCCGCCGCGACCGCGACGCCCGTTACCGCGAACGCCGCGCGGGTCGAGGCGAAGGCTGGCCCGAGCACACCGGCGACGCGCGTCCCGCGAACCATCCCGCGCGTCGCCGGTGCCCCCGACACGCCGTCCGGCGCGCCGCCGCCCGGCCGGGCCGCCGGGCCGCTCGCCGAGCCCACCTGGCCGGAGGAGCGGCGGGATCCGGTGCCGTTCGCCGCGGCGGCCATCGACTCCGCGCTCACGCCGCTGCTGCCGGCCGCCGCCCCGGTCCACGCGGCGCTCGGCGACCCCGCCCGCATCGCATCCACAGTGGACGCCGTGCCGGACGGCGCCGGTGACCACGACCGGGCCGGCGACCTCGCCGACCTGCTCGCCGGCGTCCTGGAGGAGGACGCGCTCCTGCTCGGCGTGCTGGACCTCGAGCCATGAGGCCGATACCGATGATCGGCGACGTGGCGCTCCAGGCCGTGCAGCGGGTACGCCACGAGGTCGACGGCGGCTTCGCGCTGCTGCCGGTCGAAGGGCTGCCCGGACGCCTGGTACAGCGCCACGGCCGGGGCTCGCACGTCATCGAGCTGGAAGGCGTGCTCTACGGCGAGAGCGCGCTCGACGACCTGCGTACCCTCCAGGAGCTCGCGGTCGGCGGCGAGGAGCAGGTCTTCTCGGCCGACATCGCCGCGGCGCTCGACCTGCACCACGTGGTGATCGAGCGGTTCGTGGCAGGGGAGATCGCCGGCTACGCCAACCACTTCGCGTACCGCATCCGGCTCGTGGAGTCGCCCGAACTGCCCGAGCCGGCCCCGACCGGTGGCGGCCTCGGCTTCGGCGACCTGGGCTTCGGCGACCTCGGCCTGCCCGACCTGAGCCTGCCCGACCTCGGCATCGACCTGTCGGTACTCGACGACATCGCGGACCTGGCGGGCGACGTGGCCGGCGCGGTCGACGCGGCGCTGGACGCGGTCGACCAGCTCCAGGGGCTGGTGGCGGCGGCCGGTGGGCTCTCCGTCGGCAACCCCGTGCAGCCGCTCGCCGACGAGATCGGCCGCCTCGGCCAGCTCGCCGACCGCGCGCAGGGCGCCGTCACCGCCGTGGTGACCGCCTTCTTCGAGGACTGACCGCACGCACTCCACAAGGGACGGAAGGAGACGCCGGGCATGCTGACCCTTGGCCATACCCTCGTCATGGGCGACCGGGAGTACACGTCCCATGTGGTGCGGCTGCGCGTCGAGCGGTCGGTAGCTCCGGGCGTGGGGCGGCTGCGCGCGCGGCTGCCGTTCGTCGGCGACCTGCCCGCCGCGGTCGGCGACGACGTACGGCTCGACCTGGACAGCGGCGAGTCGGCCGCCACCGTCTTCACCGGCCAGGTGATCGGCCTGCGGCACACGCCGGGCGGGGTCGACGTGCTCGCCGGGGACGCGTCGTGGGCGCTGGCCCAGTTGCGGCCGGCCACGACGTACGAGGGGCAGACCGCCGGCGCGGTGGTGCGGGCGCTCGCCGGCGACGCTGGTGCCTCGGTCGGTGCGCTGGACGACGGCCCGACGCTGCCGGCGTACCTGGCCGACGGGGCCGCGACGGGCTGGGAGCACGTGGCCCGCCTCGCCGCCTGGGCCGGGGCCGACGCGTTCGTCACCGCGGATGGCAAGGTCACCTCGGTCGGGCGCGAGCCGGTCGCCGCCGACGTGGCGCTGCGCTGGGGGCGCGAGGTACTCGCGGTGCGCGCGACCGAGGCGGGCGTGCCGGCCTCGGCCGTCGCGCTGGCCGGCGAGGGACCGGGGCCCGCCGACGACCGTCCAGGCGCGTTCCGGTTCACGACCGGCGGGGCGCCGCCCGCTCCACCGGCGGCGGTGCGCTACCGGCCCGGGCTGCGGGCCAGTGACGTGGCGGCGGACGCGAGCACCGCGTGGGTCACGCGGGAGGCGACCCGGCGCCGCCCGGTCGAGTTGGAGACGTTCCTGCTGCCTGCGCTCGGCCCCGGCGACGTGCTGGAGATACAGGACGCGCCGGTACCGGTACCGCTGCTCCAGGTGCGCCGCGTGGAGCACCGGGTCGACGCGGCCGGCGGTCGGAGCCGTGTGGTGGCCCGGGCCGGTGCCGACGCCGACCTGCTCGGCCAGTTGGGCGGCCTGCTCGCCGGTGCCGCGGGCGCGCTCGCCGGCGCGGTGGGAGGTCTGCTGTGACCCGCCTGGCCGAAGCGATCTCGACGCTCGCCCGGCACGAGGTGGCCCGGCTGCGCGTCTGCGAGCTGGGCGTGGTGCGGTCGGTGTACCCGAGCGCGGAACGCGACCACGCCTGCGCCGTCGAGCTGCGGGACACCGGGCTCGTTCTGCCCCGCGTACCGGTGGCGGTCGGCATCACCGGCGCGGCCTCGCTGCCCGCGGTCGGTGACCTTGTCGCGGTGCTCTTCGCGGGCGGCGACCTGCACGCCCCGATCATCGTCGGCCGGCTGTACCACGACGGCCTCGAACCGCCCGAGCACACCGCCGAGCAGAGCGTGCTCCGGCTGCCGGCCGGGGAGGCCGATTCGGCGGCTCGGCTCGACGTGGTGGTGGCCGCGCCCTCCGCCGGCGACCGGCTGCTCACCGTCGGGCTGGACGGAGAGGCGGCGGTCGAGGTGCGGATCGCGCCGGCCGAGGTGGTGGTCACCGTGGGCGACGCCAAGCTCAGCATCCGCCAGCCGGGCGGGTCGTCGGGGCGGGCCACGCTCAAGGTCAAGGACTGCCAGGTCGACCTGGACGGCAACGGCGACGTGACCGTCGCGGCCTCCGGGACGCTCAAGCTCAAGGGCCGCGCGGTGGAGGTCGCGGCCGACACGTCGGTGACCGTCAAAGGCCAGACCGTGGAGCTGAACTGACATGGCCACACAGCCCGCCGCCGCCCAGGACCACCAGGTCGTGGCCGTCGACACGCACATCGTCCTCGTACCGTCGCCGTCCGGCTCCACGCCGGTGCCGCTGCCGCACGCCTTCTCCGGGCGACTGGACGGCGGCCTGGTCAGCACCGTGAAGATCGGCGGGCAGCCGGCCGCCGTGGTCGGTTCCACCGCCACCAACTCGCCCGCGCACCTGCCCACGCCGCCCGGTGTCTCGTTTCAACGAACCCCGTCGGACAAGGGGACCGTGCAGGTCGGGTCGGCCACCGTCAAGATCGGCGGCAAGTCCGCCGCGCGCACCGGCGATACCGCGATGACCTGCAACGACCCGGCCGACCTGCCGGCCGGCACCGTCGTCGCCGGAGGGACGGTGATGATCGGATGACCACCGCCGAACAGCGCCTCGGCACCGACCTGGCCCTCACGCGGCTCTTCGTGGCCGACGAGTGGGGCGCCCACGACCTCACCGCCGAGCCGTCCCGGCGCGGGCGGCGGGTCGTCGCGGCCACCGTTCCGTCCACTTCGGACGCCACCGACCTCGCCACGCTCACCGGCCGGCAGAACCTCGCCCAGGCACTGATCCTGCGCCTGCTCACCCCGCTCGGCGCGCTCGCCGACCTGGGGCATCCCGCCTACGGGTCGCGCCTCGGCGAGCTGGTCGGCCGGGCGAACGACCCGACCGCGCGCTTCCTCGCCCGCCGGTACGTGCTGGAGGCGGTCGCCCAGGAGGCCCGCGCCGAGGTGGTCGACCTGGTCTTCGACGATCCCGCGGGGGAGCGCCCGGACACGGTCGGCTTCACGCTCGTGGTGCGCCCGGTCACCGGCGGCGACCCGATCGGCCTCTCCGTCGGCGTGGAGCTGTGATGTTCACCGCGCGCCGGTACCCGGACATCGTGGCCGACATCCTCGTCGCCGTCACGCAGGGCGTGGTCGGCGAGACCCTCACCGTCCCCGGCGTACTCCCCGAGGGGCACCTGCTCTTCCTCACCTCGCGGCCGGTGCGCCGGGTCTCGCTGGTGGCCGGCGAGGTCGAGGGGGCGGACGGTACGCGTACCCCGTGGCGCTTCACCGACGCCGACTGGGAGCTGGTCTCCTCGACCGGGCGGCCGGACGAGGCGGACGCGCTGCGCTTCCGCCCGCGCCGGGCCCGCCCCGCCGGCGGTTCGCTGCTGCGGGTCAGCTACTGGCCGCGCGACGTGCCACCGGTGCCGCTGACCGACCTCGGCGTGGGGTCGGTGACCCGTACGCTGCTGGAGACGCTGGCCCGCGAGGTCGCCGACGCCGAGGCACAGCTCCAGGTCGTCTACGAGTCCGCGTTCGTGGACACCGCGACCGGCCGGGCGCTCGACCGGGTCGTGGCGCTGCTGGGCATCGAGCGGCGCGGCGCCGACGTGCCCGTGGGCAAGGTCCGCTTCCAGCGCCTGCCGGGCGCCGCCGGGCTGGTCACCGTGCCGGTCGGCACGGTCGTCATGTCGGTCGAGGGCGCCCGCTACCGCACCACGCGGGAGGCGACGCTACAGCCCGGCGAGACCTCGGTCGAGGTACCGATCGCGGGGGAGAGCCGCGCGACACCGGTGGTGGCCGCGGGAGAGCTGGACCGGCCCGCGGTGTCGATCGCCGGCGTCGACCGGGTCGCCAACGACGCCGCCACGTTCCAGCCCGCCGGCCCAGAGGAGGACGAGGCGCTGCGGGCGCGGGCCCGGCGGGCGTTCCACGGCGTGGGCGTGGGGACCCTGGACGCGCTGGTGCACGGCCTCGGCGGGCTCGACGGCGTGGTGACCGGCGTGCGGGTCACCGAGTTCCCGGAAGGGCGGGCCGGCACGGTGGATCTCGACGTCGCCCTCGTACAGCCGGACAACGCCGATCACGTCGCGCTGGTGCGGGACACGATCGAGCGGCTCCGCCCGGCCGGCATCCGCGTCGCGTGGCGGGCCGCCGCGCAGGTCGACGTCGTGGTCGACGTGACCCGCCTGGTGCTGACCGGCCGCAGCCGCCCGGTCGCCGAACTCGACGACATCCGCGCCGGGCTCACCGACCGGCTGGCCGGCGCGCTCCAGGCGCTCCCGCCGGGCGGCCGGCTGGCCGCGGCCCGCGCCGCCGCGCTCGCCCTCGCGGACGAGCGGATCAGCGACCTCGACCTCACGTTCACAGTGGACGGAGAGAGCGGCCGGGCCGAGGTGGCGCTGCCGCCGTCGAAGTCGGCCCGCCCGGTGACGCCGATCGTCCTGCCGCCCCCGGTGTACACCGAGGCGGCCGCGCCGGGACCGCAGACCCGCCTCCAGGTACGCGTCGTCGGCCCGGTACAGATCTTCGGCTCCGCGACGCTCGCCGCGGTCACCGAGTCGGTCCGCGCCCGTACCCAGGCGTGGCTCGCCGCCTCCACGGTGCTCGACCTGTCCTCGTTCGCGGCGGCGGTACGGGACGACGCGGTGTACGCGCTGGTGCTGGAGGAGGTCGCGCTCGTGCTGGAGCGCGAGGGCCGCTTCGAGCAGCTCGTCCTCGGCTCGGCGCCGCGTCCGGTGGCGGCCGACGAGACGCCCGAGGTGGCCGGCGTCGACCTGGAGGAGCAGTCATGACCCGGGCCGACGCGATGGCGGGCAGGCTGCCCCCGGTGTACGACACGCGGCCCGGAACGCTGCTGTCCGGGCTGCTCGACCACCTCGCGCTCCCGGTCGAGGTGGTGGACGAGGAGCGGGTACGCGTGCAGCGCGCGCACTGGATGTCGACCGCGCTCGACCGCACCGACGTGGCCCGGCTGGGCGCGCTGCTCGACCGCCGGCTGGAGGACTGGGAGGACACCGACCTCTTCCGCGACCGCGTGATCGCCATCGCCCGTGCCCGCCTGGAAGGCGCCGTCGCGTGCGGTCCCATCCTCGGGTACGTCGAAGACCTCCTGCGGGCCGCGCACTCCCGGCTCGGGCTGGACCTCGCGGCGGCGGCCGCCCCGGAGGCGCGAGTGTCCATCGTGGAGAACCCGCCGCTCACCGGCCGGACCGTGGCCGGCGCGCTGACCCCGCTCGACCACGTCGAGGTCACCAACGACGGGCTCGACCCGGCCGTGCTGGAGGCCAACCTGGTCGGCCTGCCCGGCACGAGGGCCGCCACGCCGGTGCTGGTGGTGCCGGGCACCGGCTTCCTGCTCGGCTGGGCCGGCGTGATCCCGCCGGGCGCGCGGCTGCACCTGCGCTGGACCGGCGCCGAGCTTCGCGCCGACCTCGACGGGGACGACCGTACCGACCTGCTCTTCAGCGTCGCCGACGCCGAGCCGGGCCGGTCGCTCACCGCCGCCCAGCTGATCCGGCCGGCGCAGCCGCTCATGCTGCCGCCCGGCACCACGCGCCTCTGGTACGTGACCGCCGGCCTCTTCGACCGGCCGGAGCTGGACGCGGTGATGTTCGCGGTGGCCCGCGATTCGCTGCGCCAGGGCCGGTTCGACGCCGACCGCTGGGACGACGCGCTGATGTACCAGCCGCCGCCGCTGTGGGCCGAGTTCTTCTGGACCTCGCCCGCGCCGGCCAGCTTCGAGGTACGCGTGCCCGGGGGCGTACTGGCCGCCGACGCTCCACTGTGGCCGGAGCGGGAACAGGCCCGGGAACGGGTCGGCCTCCTCGCCGCGCAGGGCGTCGACGAGCTGCGGGCGGCCGGCGTGCGCGCCACCACGCTGCTCGTACCACTGCGGGAGTCGATGCCGCTGCGCGACCGCGCGCTGCCGGGCGCGGGTATCCCGCTCGCCGACGGGGCGCCGCCGGCACCGAGCCCGGCACCGCAGTTCGGGGCGCTGCTCGACAGCACCTCGCTGGACCACTCGCGACTGGAGTGAGGGATGAGACCGACCACACCCCGTACCGGCGCCTGGCTCACCGTCGAGCTGCGCCGCGGCGACGGCACGGTGCTCGCGTACCGCCGCGCGCACAACGCGGTCCTCGCCGGCGGCGCGCAGCTCATCGCCGACCTCTTCCGTGGCACCGACGGCGCCGGACCGGTCAACCGGATGTCGGTGGGAGCCAACCCGGCGCCGGAGGTGCCGCCGTTCGCCACCACCGAGCTGTCCGCGTCGTCACCGGACACCGGCGAGCTCGCCGGCCCGCGCGACGTACCGATCGCGCCCGGCGCCTTCGCGGTGACGCTGGAGCCGGAGCGCCGCCGCGTCCTGGTCACCGCACGGCTGGTGCTGCCCGCCGGAGACGCCACCGCGCTGCGCGGGCCGGTGGCCGAGGCGGCGCTGCTGCACCAGGCCGGAGACGGCAGCCGGCGCCTCTACAACCGCGTCACCTTCGAACCCGTCACGAAGCGGGCCGAGCAGGAGCTTTCCCTGTACTGGGAAGTGGCCTTCCCGTTCGGCGACCCCGACTGAGCCCAGAACCGCCCGAGGAGGACGCCATGGCGAACGGCGCTTTCAGCATCCAGTTGAGCGGCCACGCGCCCGCGCGGCGCGACGTGACGCTGGAGATCATCAGTGAGACCACCGGCGAGAAACGGACGGTGACGCCGTTCCTCGACGGGTCGGCGATGGTCCGCGGGCTGTCGCCCGGCGCGTACCAGGTGCGCGTGCTCCATCCCAACGCGGTCGGCGAGCTGGTCGACCTGCGCCGGGTACGCCTCTTCGAAGGGCTGCCGACCCGGCTCCGGCTGCCCCTGCCCGAGGAGCTGTTTCGGGACACGCCGGTACGGGAGACCGAGGACGCCAACCTCACGCCGGTACACGACGCCGCCGTCGCCGCCCGCGACGCGGTGGCCTCGACCGGTGGCAAGCAGCCGGGCGACCCGATCCGCAGCGAGGACTGGAACGCGGTCGTCGGCGGCCTCACCGACCTCGCCAACGCGGTCGCCGAGCTGACCCGGCTGGTCGCACCGCAGGGCCACGACCATCCGGAGCTGGAGGAGAAGATCGACGAGGTCAACGGCAACGTACGCCGCTTCGGCGACCAGTTCGGCCGCCAGCTCGCGCGCATCCAGCGGACCCTCCAGACGCTCGCGATCGAGCGCGAGGTCGAGGAGACGATCGGGCGGGCCGGTGTCGTACCGAACGGCGTGCGCGTGAAGGTGGCCGAGTCGGTCGACCTCCTCAAGCGCCACTCCGACTCCGACACCGTGGTGTGGGGCGCCCGCAAGAAGAGCGCGTACGCCTCGATCCTCCAGGCGATGGGAGACCTGCGCGACGCCCAGCCGGACCCGACCGAGCTGGAGGAGAGCGAGGAGTTCCAGCGCACGCTCACGGTCGCGACCGAGGAGGCGTCGACGGCCGCGCCGCGCACGGTGACCGGAGAGATCGACCAGTACGAACGGGTCAACGCGAAGACCGCCGGGGCGCTGTGGTACCGCGCCTTCAAGGGCTAGGGGCCGGGCATGGCAAGCGAAGAGGAACGGGCCGCCGAGATCGCCGCCGTCATCGACGCGCTCACCGCCCTGGGCAACCGCCCACCTGGTAGCCGCCTGCGCTCGGACGACTGGAACGCGCTCGTCGACGCCGTCGGCCGGGTCGCCCGGCTGCCCGCGATCGGCACCGGCGGGGACGCGGCGGCGAGTGGGGAGCTGCCGCCCGGCTCGGTGGGCTTCGAGGAGCTGGGCGTGGACGTGCAGCAACTGCTGCGCTCCGGACCCTTCGCCGACCCGCGCCAGTTGAGCGCCCAGCGCGAGCTGGACCGGCGGCTCGGCGCGTTGGGCGACCGGCTGGGCGCGGTGGAGACCCGGATCGACGCGCTGCTCTCCACGGTCAACCGGGCCGAGACCGGCCTCTCCCGCCAGGGCAACGACCTGCGACTGGTGGACCAGCGCGTGGCCGGCGCACTGGGACTCAAGGGCGAGGTCGGCGACCTGCGTACGCTGCTCGGCTCGGTGCGTACGGACGTCGCCGACGTGCTCGCCCTTCGCGACGAGATCGGCGGCATCGACCTGCCCGGACTGCGCGACCGCGTGACCGAGCTGTCGGGCTTCCGGGACGCCTGGCGCGACGCGCAGGGCAACGTGGTGACGTTCGCCGCGTTCAGCCGGCGGATCGCCGAGGCGGAGGATCGGGCGATCGACGACGAGGAGCTGCGGGTGATCCTCGACTCCCGGTTCCGGGACGTGGTCGTCGACACCGGCCCGATCCGTACCGCCGTCACCAACGACCTTCGGGTCGAGGTCGTCGCGGCCAAGGAGGAGCTGCGGGCGGACCAGCAGCGGCGGTTCAACGAGGCATTGAGCGCGCTGCGCGCCGACGTCGAGAGCGAGATCGACCGGGCGGTCGGTACGTCGATCGGGCAGCTCACGGAGAAGCTCGGTGAGCTGGCCGGCAAGGTGCTCGATGAGCGGCTCGTCCGGTTTCGCGAGGAGCTGCGCGAGGAGTTGATCCGCATCATCGACGAGCGCCTCGACAAGCGCCCCAAGGGCCTGCTCGCCGACGACCTGCTCGCCCTGGAGGCGCGCCTGCTCGCGCGGGTCGACGAACTGGACCGCTCCGCCGCGACCAGGGCAGATCTGTCCACACTCGACACCGCGATCCGCGCCGATCTCGGCCGGCGCCACGACGAGCTGGCCGCCCGGGTCGACGGTACGCAGCGCGGGCAGGCGGAGCTGGCGTCGACGCTGCGCCGCGAGCGCGCCGACGCCGCCGCTCAGGACAACCGGCGCCACGAGAGCCTGCTGGATCAGGCGATCCGGCGGGAGGGGATCGAACGGGCCGGCGCGATCGACGCCGCCGCCCAGCGGGTCGCCGGTGAGCTTCGCGGCGAGCTGGATGCCACCGCCCGCGCACTGCGGGCCGAGCGCGACGCCGCCGTGACCGCCGCCATCCAGGCCCGTACCGCGAGCATCGGCAGCGAGCTGGAGTCGCGGCTGCGCGTGGTCGCGATGGACGCGGTCGCGGCGGTGGAGGCCGACGTCAACGCGTTGCAGGGCGCGCTGCGCGGCGTCGACGCGCGCCTCGGCGACCTGGACCGGCGGGTCGGCGCACCGGTCCGGCCGGGCCAGCAGGTGCTGGATCCCGGGCGGCCGTTCCTCGGCTCCGGAGGTGGCGGATGAGCGTCGAGCGGATCGAGAGCCGCCTCGCCGAGCTGTTGTCCACTTCGGACCTCACGGTCGGCACCGGGGTCGCGGCCACCGGCGGCACCGCGACGACCGCCGCCGTCGCTGTGGAGGAGGTGGCGCCACGCGAGGCGCTCGCCACTCGCCTCCCGGTCGAGCTGACCCACCGCCAGTTGCGCCGCGTGAGCTGCGTGACGCTGCGCGCCGTACTGACGGTCGGGCCGGCGAGCGGGGCGGACGGGCGCGGCGAGGCGCTGGGGATAGCCGCTGGGCTGTGGTGGCGCTGCGAGGACGCGCCGGTCGCCACCGGTACCGGCTTTCCCGCGGCCGACCTCGCCGAGGGCTACCGCGTGCTGGGCGTACGGCCGGTCGGCTGGACCACGCCGGACGCGCCCGAGGCCCCGCCCCGGCACCGGATCAGCCTCGAGGTCGACGCGCTCTTCTGGCCCCGGGAGCTGCCCGGCGAGGCCGGTACGGAGATCGCCCAGGCGCTGGTCCGGCTCACCGATCCGGTCGAGGTGGCGACGCCATGACAATGGCCGGGCAGAGCGTGGCGGAGGCGACCGCGCCCGCGGTGGTCGCCGGGCGCGAGGCGAGGCTGGCCCCCGGGGCCGTCCGTGGGGAGCCGGTCGACGTGGACTTTCCGGCCGGCGGCGGGACCGTGCCACTGGTCCTCCGCCTCACCGCGCCGGCGCTGGCGGACGCCCCGGCTGGCGAGACCCGGCTCGGCGTCGACCTCGGCTCGGTGTCGCTGGCCGTGGAGCCGCTCGACCACGAGGTCACCGTGCCGGTCCCGCGCTCGACCACGACCCAGCTCGTCGCCGATCTCGACGCCGACCACGAGGTGCGCCGGGTCACGGTGCTCGACCTCGCGCTGCCCCAGGCCGGGGAGACGTACTACGTACACGACCGGGGCGGTGTCCGGGTCGCCACGCCGCCGCCGGAGGTGGACCCCGACGCCGAGCCGCCACCGGCGCCCACGTACAGCCCGGTGCGGGCGATCCTCTCCGCCGCGCCCCGGGGCACGCCGGCCCGGCTGCCGGTGCGCGGCTTCCCGGGCTTCGGCCCGCCGGACTCGCAGGGACTGTACGGCGACCAGTTGCCGAGCGGATCGGTCAGCGGCACACCGGCCCGGCTCCAGCTCGGCTGCGGTGCGCCGGTACGCGCGGGGCGGGTCGAGCTGCGCTTCGTCACCGGCCCCGGTGCGCCGCCCGGCGAGCCGAGCGGGCCGCTCGACCTGCATCCCGTGACGTTCGCGGCGGCGGCGGAGGTGGTGCACGCCGCGCCGCCCCGGGGACTGCGCCTTGAGGTGGGGCCGGCCGACGCGCCGGTACTCGCGTGGGAGCACGAGCCCGCGCTGGCGACCACTGTGGACGTTGAGCTGGTGCCCGTACTCACCGCGCTCCTCGCCGACCCGGGCGGGAGCGGCACTGTCACCGTCGAGGCCCGGCTCGCCTGCCAGGCCGAGTCGCGGGTCCGGCTGCGGCTGACCACCGTGCCGCCGCGTACGGTGCGCCACCGGCACGCGGACGAGCCGGCCAGGGTCCCGCTCGCCGGCACCGGGGCGGTACTCGCCGCAGGCGTCCCCGGCGACCCGCCGCCCGCCGCGGTGACCGCCCGGTTGACCGGCAGCTTCGGGCCGGTACGGCGTACGGCGGCCTCGCCCTCCCCGCTCGCGAGCGCGGCGCACCGCGGCGCGGTGGTGACCGACAGCCGGTACGCCGCGCGCCAGGTGACCGCCGCCGCGCTGGAGGGCCGCCCGCTGGTCCGGGTCGGCCTGCTCGCCGCCACCGTCGCCGGCGAGCTGGTGGTCGAGCTGCGCGCGGAGGCCGGCGGCCCGGGCCCGGTGCTCGCGCCCGGCGGCGTGGCGGCGCTCGCGACCCGTGGCACACCGGCCTGGTACACAGTGGACATCCCGCCGCTCGACCCCGCCGCGGTGCCGCCGGCCGGCTTCTGGATCGTCGCGCGGACCAACCGGGGCCGGCTGCTCTGGGCCGACGGCCCGCCCACCGGGGCCGCGATGACCAGCGACGACGCCGGCGCCACCTGGCGTCCGGTGACCGGAGAGCCGCCGGCTCTCGCCCTCTTCGTGGACGACCCGGGCGGTACCGCACCGCTGGTGGCCCGGATCGGTGCCGCCACCGGCACGCTGCTCGACGCCGCCGAACCGGCATTCGACCTCGTCGCGGAGTGGCCGCCCGGGCTGCGGGACACGGTGGTGACCGCCCCCGAAGCCCTCCTCGACTGCGCGCGCGACCTCCAGCTTGAGGTCGCCGACCTGAGCGTGGCCTGGCCCGCCGCGCTCTCGCTGGCCAGGGCCTGAGGGAGGCCGGGATGAGTCTCGCGGTCGACGTCCGGACGTCACTGGACCTGAGCACGCCGGTGGGGGAGGCGCGCGGGGCGCTGGTGCTCCACCTGGAGACCGACGCCGTGCTGCGCGCGCTCCTCGCGGGCGACGCCGCCACGGTGGCCACCGGCGACCTCGGCGCCGCACTGTCCGGGCTGGCCAGTGGCGCCCTGGCATCCCCCGAGACGCTGCTCGCGCCGCTGGAGCAGGCGCTGCGGCGGCTCGCCGGCGAGCTGGACCTCGGCCCGCTCGGGCAGCTCGGCGACCTGCTCGACACGCTGGCGACGGCCGGGCGGATAGCCGAGCGGCTGGTCGCGCTGGCGTCGCCGCAGATCGCGCCGCTGGACCTCGGCCGGGTCAGCGCCGACGGCGGTGGCCTGGGCGCCCTGACCGGCGGCTCGCTCGGCGACGTCGTCAACCTCGTACTCGACCATGTGGAGCTGCCGAGCCGGCTCGCCCCGGTCGAGCAGTTGCGGTCCGCGGTCGCCGCGATCGACGGGCTCGCGCTGACCGGTGACGCGACCGCCGTGCTGGGGGCGCTCGGCCCGCTGCTGGTACCCCTGCCGCTGCCCGCGCTGCGGCAGCTCCGGGCGCACTTCGACCTCCTCGACGCGCGGCTGGACCGGCTGCCCGACCAGGCACCGCTGGCGCTGGCTCTGGACCGGTGGGCGGTCGCGCTGGACGCGGTCGCCGCGCTCGACGTGCCCGACGCGCCGGCACTCGCCGCGCTGGCCGTCGCGCGTACCTCGGCCACGACCGCGCTCGACGCGGCGGTGGCCGCCGCCGGCCAGGGGCTCGACGCGCTCGGCTGCGGCACCTGGACGGCCGAGCTGCGCCGCCAGCTCGACCTGCTGCCGCCGATACCGTCGGTCCGGCTGGACGCGCTCACCCGCGACCTGGCGACCGAGATCGGCCGGGTCCGCGGGCTGGTGGCCGCCGCCGGTGACGCGGCGATCCTGGCCGGGGTCGGGCGGTTCAGCGCGCAGGCGCACGCGTTCGTGGAGGGGAGCCTCGGGGGCATCCCCGCGCTGCTGGACGCGGTCGAGGCGCGCGCCGCCGAGGTGCTGTCGCACCTGCCGACCCGGGTATTCCGGGCACAGCTCGTGCAGGCCGTCGACGATCTCGTGGACAGGATCGACGGGCTGGGGATCGACGCGGTGCCGCGCGCCGTCGAGGGCGCGGTGGCCGACCTCCGCGCCGTCGTCGAGGGCGATGTGGTCGGCCGCGTCCAGGCCGCTGTGGGTTCCGTGATCGGCGAGGTACAGGAGGCGGTCGAGACCCTCGAAGGGCTTCTCGGCGAGGTGACGACCCGGCTCGACACGGCGGTCGGCGAGGTGACGCCCGTGCTCGCCCGCGTACAGGCGGCACTCACCGGTTTCCAGGGCGAGATCGACGAGGTCGTCCGGCTGCGCGCCGAGATCGACCTGACCGGCGCGGCCCAGCGCAGCGTCGACGCGGTGACCGAGCTGACCGACGCGGTGACCGAGCTGCTCGGCGGTGGCCTCGTGCCGGACGCGCTGCGCCCCGTACTGGAGCAGGCGGCCGGCGCCCTCGAAGGGCTCGACCTCTCCGGCATGATCGCCGCGCCGGCCGCCGAAGCGGTGGCGGAGCTTCAGGTCGAGCTGCCCGAGGAGGTCGCCGAGCTGCTCACCGACGTCGCCGCGCTGCTCCGGGACGCGATACCGACGGCGCTGGTCGCCGAGCTGGACGCGCCGGTGCTCCAGGTGTCCCAGGCGCTGGCGGAGTTCGACCCGACCGCGCTGCTCACCGGGCTCTCCGGGACGATCGACGAGGCGGCCCGGACGGTGGAGTCGCTCGACCCGCGGCCGTACGTGGCGCCGGCCGAGGAGATCTTCCGCGAGGTGCTGAGCCAGCTCGACCGGCTCGACCCCACGCGGCTGCTCGCCCCGGTCGCCGGCGTGTACGACCAGCTGCTCGGCGTGCTCGAAGGCGTCGACCTGCAAGGCGTCGGCGACCGACTGCTCGCCGGATTCGAGGCGGCCGGCGCGCCGTTGCAGGAGGTGGTGTCGACGGCGGCGCGGCGGCTGGGCACCGAGTCGCGTACCCCGCCGGCCGGTGGTACCCCGCCGCCCGCCCTGCCGCCGGAGCCCGCGCCCCCCGCCGACCGGCCGGCGCCGCTCTTCCGCCCGGGAGACGGGATCCGGGCGCTCGGTGCGGTGCTCGACCGGGTCCGCGTGGCGCTCCAGCCGCTCGACGACGCGGTGCTCGTGCCGGCCTTCCGCGAGCTGCACGCGCTGACCTCGGGGCTGGCGGCGCGGGTCGTACCAGAGGATCTGGATCGTCGTGTGCGGGCCGCGACCGGCGCCGCGCTGGCCCCGCTGCGCTTCGACGCCGCCCTGCCTTCGGCGCTGCGGTTGCGGCTCGCGTGGGATCGCGCGGCCGCGCGGCACGACCTCGACGTGGCGATGTCGCCGGCGGTGGCGTTCCAGGCGCGGACGCCGGCGGTGGACGCGCTCGCCGCGCGGGCCGCGGCCTGTGCGGCCGACCTGGCGGCGGTGGGCGGGGCGCTGTCGGCGTTCTGCGCGGGCGTGCGCGGCGCGGTGCCCGGTGCGCTGGCCGGCGAGGTGACCGGCCGGGGGCCGATCGACGCGTTCCTGGCGCAGCTCGACCCGGAGCCGGTCGCGGCGGCGCTCGACGCGCTCGCGCAGGAGGCGGCGCAGCGGCTGCTCGCCGTCGGCGAGGCGCTGGCCGAGGCGCTGGACGGGCTGCGCGCGGACGTCGAGGCGCGGCTGCGCGAGCTGGGGCCGGCCGCGATCATGGAACGGCTGGCCCGGCTGATCCTGCTGCTCCGCCAGGAGCTGGACCGGATGCATCCGGCGGAGATCGCGCGTGACCTGCGCCCGGTCTTCCTCGCCGTACGCTCCCGGATCGAGGCGTGGTCGCCGGTCGCCCTCGCCGGACGGGTCGCGGAGGTGCTCGGCGTCGTCGCCTCGGCGATGCGGGCGCTCGACCCCGCCGCGCTGCTCGGCGATCTGTCCGATCTGGACGGTCTGGCCGAGCGGGTCGCGGCGCTCGCCCCGGGGCGCCTGCTGGGCCCGCTCGCCGAACAGCTCGGTGAGCTGGGCGAGCAACTCGCCGCGCTCGACGTCGAGGCGAGCGTACGTGTGATCACCGAGGCGGCCGCGGACGTGCTGGTCGACCTCGGCGCGGCGGTGGAGGTCGTCCTCGCCGCCCTCGCCGACCTGCTGCGTTCGCTCGGGTCGGACGCCAACCTGTCGGTCAGCGTCGACGTGGAGGTGTCGGTGCGATGAGCGTGACGGCGGATCGACTCTCCGGTGTGGACCCCGGCGGGCTGCGGCTGACCCGCGACGCGCGGGGCGAGGTGACCGCGCTGACCGGCGAGGGGGTCGCGCACCACCGGCGCGACGGCGACCCGGGCTGGACCACTGTGGACGATCCGGCCGGCGCCACCAGCCTGCGCCAGGACGAAGATCGCACCGAGCTGCTGCGCGACGGCCACCTGCTGGCCCGCCGGCGGCGGGGCGCCGCCGAAGAGTGGATCGTCCCCGGTACGCCGGAGCCGGTGCTGCTGGTCCGCGACCCGAGCGGCGAGCTGAGCGAGGTGCGGGTCGGCGGCCGGGCGGTCGCCCGCCGCGCGGACGGACCGGGCACACGCGTGCTGCGCTGGGCCACCGGTGACGCCGGCCGGGGTGAGCTGGGCGACGGCGCGAACGGGCTGTTCGCGGTGGCGGGAGCGAGTGCGAGGAGCGTAGCGAAGCGGAGCCCCGCAGTCACGAACGAGGATGTCGCAGGGACGCGCCGCGAGTGGCCGGTCACCGAGGCGGCGGACGCCAGCGCGCTCGGCCGCGACCGGTACGCCTTCGACGAGCGGGGCCGCGTGGTCGGGCACGAGCATCCGGAGCTGGGCCCGACCCGGTACCGCTTCGCCGGCGACCTGCTCGCCGAGGTCGACACGCCGGAGGGACCGGTCGCGCTGCACCACGGCACCGACGGGCGGGTCCGCAGTCGGCGCGACCACGCCGGGCGCACCACGTACGGCTACGACGAGTGGGGCCGCCGCATCCGCGAGGCCGGCCCGGCCGGTACGCGCCACCTGGCCTGGGACGACCTCGACCGGCTGGTGCGCGTGCAGACCCCCGGGGCCACCGTCGGCTACGCGTACGACGGCTTCGGGCGGCGCGTGGCGCGTACCGTCGAGCGCCCCGGCCGGCCCGGTGAGACGACCGTCGAGCACCGCGACCTCCAGGGCCGGCTGTGGGCGGTCACCGACCCGCACGGGCGGCCACTGCGCACCTGGCTGTGGGACCGCCACCGGTGCCTCGCCGCCTTCGACGGCCCCGCCGGCGACCGCCCCGCCGCCCTCTACGTCACCGCGCCGAGCGGGATCCCGGTGGGCTTCGTGGACGCGGGCGGGCGAGTGCACGAGCTGCCGGCCACGCCGTACGGGGAGCAGCGCCCGGCCGGGCATCCCGCGCTGTGGTTTCACTTCGCCGACGAGCTGACCGGCTACGTGCACGTTGTGCAGCGCGACGCCGACCCGGCCACCTGGCAGTTTCTCTCGCCCGACCCGTACCGGGGCGACGACGCCGACCGACGCCGCCTGCTGCTCGGGCTCTCCGGTCCACTGTCGACGGAGCGGGACCGCCGCACCAACCCGTACGCGATCTGCGGCTTCGACCCCGTGCGCCGGGTCGACCCCAACGGCGCGGTCTCCGCCGGCACCGTGCTGTGGCAGATCTTCGGCGGCCTCACCTGGCACCTGCCCGCACACATCATCAACTGGCTGTGGATCCATCCCTTCGTCAACTTCAGCTTCGCCACGATCCTGGCCTGGCTGCCGGCGGCCGGCTTCGACCCGCGTGGCGCGTTCGACTCGTGGAAGGAGTTCTGGAACCCGGGGAACTACAGCGGCGAGGAGTCCAGCCGGCAGGACGTCGCCTCGATGCTGATGGCCGGCTGGATGTCGTCGAACCGCACGTTCACCTTCCAGAACGCGATCTGGGGCCGCCGCAAGACGTGGGACCCGCTCGACGGCACCGCCAGCTTCGAGCCGGGCACGCCCTTCCAGCAGCAGCGCTTCGGCTCGCTCATGCGGATCACGCGGGGCGACAGCCGCAACGCCGACGTGGTCGACAGCTGGACGATGGTGGCCGACGGCATCGACACGCAGGCGGCGGCGACGAGGCAGTTTTCCATCGCGGGCGGCACGGCACACGCGCCGGTGCTCGGCAACAGCCGCGAGCGGCTGATGACCGAGGGCAACCTGCACATGCTGCGCCAGATCCTCAGCGTCGGCGTCGACGTGCCCACCACCGACCCGGCCGCCCCGGCGCGGGCCCCGATCGGCATGCACTCCCAGGCGACCGCGTTGCAGGAGTGCGCACCGGGAGTGGCGTGCGCGCAGGTGACCGTCCGCACCGCGGGCCGCATCTTCACGTACGGCGGCACCGACCCGCTCACCGTGGACGGCGACGTGATCCGGCTGGGCGGCGTACTGGCGATGGTCACGGCGGTGCAGCCGCGCGCCGGCACCAACCCCACCACAGAGCTGTCGGTGCAGGCGGGCAACGCGGGGCTGACCCTTCCCAACCCCGGCCGGTACCGGGCGGAGTGGGCGACCCTCGACCCGGCCGGGCCGCAGGCACTCAACGCCCATCCCGCCGGCCCGGACCTGCTCCAGCTCGTGGACACGGTGGTGGGCTGGACGCCGACCAGCATCGCCCGGATCAACGGGGTCGCGGTAACCCCGGTCGACCGGGTGGAGAGCCACCTGCCGGTACGCGCCCAGGCGCCCCTGCCCCTCGGCGGCGCCGTGCTGCCGCTCGGCGCGGGCGTACCGGTGCCCGCGACCCTGGAGCCGGACGAGCGGCTGCGGGTCGCCGACGGCGCCGTGGCCCAGGGGGCGGTGCTGCGGCTGACCCGGGGCGGCGACAGCCGGCTGGCCCGAGTGGTCACGGTGACCGACGACGTACCCAACAACCAGGACCTGCTCACGCTCGACGCGACGCCGGCCGCGCTGGGCCTGCCGGGCGCCGGCGACCCGGCGGTCGAGGTGCTCGCCGTGCAGCCGCCGCGCGGGCCGCTGGCGACGGCGGTGCCGGCCGGGCCGGGCAGCGCGGTCACGCTGCTCTCGGTCAACTCCGCGCTCGGCGCCAACGTCACCGGTATCGACGTGTCCGGCGCGCTGGCGACCGTCACCGGCGCCGAGACGCGGGCGATCCACCTCGCCCCGAACAACCCCGTACCCGGCCCCGGACCCTGGAACGTCGAGCGGTTCACCTTCCCGGCCGGCGCCCGGACGCACGACGGCGACCTCTCCGGTCCATTGGAGACGGTGGCGTTCGACGCGGGGGACGCGGCCACCACGATCCCGCCGGACGCCCTGCTGCGGCTGCGCGCGGTGGCGATACCGGCTCCGGTGCCGGCGGTGGCCGGGCTGGTACGGGTCGCCGACCGCGAGTTCGTCCGCCCGGCCGGCGACGCCACGCTGCGCGCCGGTGGCCTGGTCGCCGTCGCCGGTGCGGCCACCGCGGTCGTGTCGGTGGCCGACCTGGCGCTCGGCGTCACGCTGGACCGCGTGGTCGGCGCGCCGGGGACGCCGGTCGAGCGCGTGTGCGGGCTGGCCGCCGGCGAGCGCACGTACGCCGCCGTCCGGGTCGACGGCGGCGGCATCCGGCTGACCGGCGCCGTGGCCGGTGGCGGGCCCGCGCTGCTGCCCGGATGGGTCGCCGGCGACATCGTCCGGATCACGGTGGCCGGCAACCCGGCGCAGGAGTGGGTACTCTCCGCCGACCTCGACGGCGGGCGCCTGCCGCTGCGGGACGGCCCACCGGCGGCCGGTGGCGGGCCGGCGGCACTGCCCGGCGCGGTCGGCGACGCGGCGACGGTGCAGCGGCTCGCACCGACGTGGCCCCCGCTCGCGGTGCGCCAGACCGACGCCGCGCGTACCTCGGAGGTGCTCCCGCTCGCCGCCGGCGGGACCTCGCGGCACCGCTGGGTCACCGCCGTCGGCGCCGTGGCGGTCGGTACCGCCGTCGGCATCGACATCGGCGGTACCGTGCGGGTCGCCCAGGTGGTCACCGTCGACGAGATGTCGGTGCGCACCTCGCCGCTGCCGGCCGGCCCGCTGACCGGCTACGCGTTCCTGGCCCGCGCCGCGAACACCGACCGGATATCGGCGCGCTGGCAGCCGCTCGGCGACGAGATCCGGATCAACGACCAGCTCGCGGCGACGCCCGCAGGCGCGGTGACGGTGCTCGACGCGCTCGGACCGGTGAGCGAGACGGCGGTCACCCCGAAGCCGCAGGCGCTCATGCTGCCGGCCGACCCTGAAAACGCGCAGTGGATCTTCACGGCCCGGGAGGCGCTGCGCGAGCACGAGCTGCGGCACACGATCCAGGCGTCGCACTGGGGACCGTTATTTCTGGGGCTGCCGCTCGGCGTGGCCGGGGACGCGCTGTGGGACGTGCGCGGTGGGAGCGGCGCGTTCACCGTCTCGCCCTACGAGACGGTGGTGGCCGTGCCGGAGGAGACGTCCGGCTCGCGGCCCCGCCCCGCGGGCTTCCGGCTGACCGCGCCGACCGGCAACTTCCGGCTGGCGCCGGGCGAGGTGGTCGAGTTCGACGCCAGCGGCCGGGCCTGGCGCACGGTGATCACCGCGATCGACGGCGAGGCGGCCGGGGGAGCACTCTTCTGGGTGCAGAACCTGCCGCCGGAAGGGCTCGGCGACGGCGGGCTACGGGCCCGTACCGTGCACCACGAGACCACCGAGGCCGACGGCTGGCTGAAGGTCTTCCGCCTGCTCGACCTGCTCTCCAACGCGCACATCATGGAGTTCACCACCGGCCTGATCTGGGAGGGGCTGATCGGGCTCTTCTGGCGGGTCGGCCGCACGCTCTTATTCCGCCCCGACAAGGCCGAGGTCACCGTCACCGACGACCCGGCCCGGGTCACGCTGCGCGCCGCCGACCCCGCCGCGCTGGAGAAGCTGCGGCTGGGCGTGGGCGCCGACGTGATCGTCGACAGCGACGAGGCGCGCGACGACTCGTACCGCACGGTGGTGACCGCGATGTCCGGCGCCGACGTGACCGTGCGGGACGCCGTACCGCGCTATCCCGCCGGTGCCAAGGTGCGGATCTACCGAGGGCAGGGCACCGACCCGGACACGTTCTGGGACATCCGCAAGTACCGTCCGGCGAGCCTGGTCGAGGGCACTCCCAACGTCATCTCTATGGCCGGCACCGCGCCGCCCGCCTTCGGTGTCATGGACCTGCTGGAGGTGAAGTGGGTCGGCGCGGGCGGGCAGGCGCACTCGACGCGCACGCGGGTCACGGCGGTGGTCGGCGGCACCCCGCCGCGATACCAGCTCCAGGACCCGATCGCCCTCGACGGCGCCGACCCGGACACGCTGCGGGTCTCGCGGCTGGGCAACGACGACGACCCGGCCACGTTCTGGTTCGACACCAACTTCTACGAGACGCCGTTCCGGTTCCGCCGGGTCACGCAGTACCTCTTCGACCCCTGGCGGGCGCTGACCCTGAACACCGACTTCGTCCGCCCGGCCGACGGCTCGACGTTCAAGACGGTGCTGGCCTGGATCACTCGCGGCCTGCGGTACGCCTTCTCCAACCGCACCTGGACACCGCTGTTCGGCTACGTGTGGTGGACGAGCGTCTTCAGCCAGGACCACCTCAGCGGGCTGGAGCAGTCGGCGTCCTGGAACGGCGGCGAACTCTACACGACCATCACGCGCTCCGGCGACCCGCGCTTCGCCGCCTCCGAGGGCGGGCACGGCGACTCGCCCGGCTCGTACGGCATCTTCGAGGGCGAGCTGCTGCGCATGTGGACCTGGGATCAGTGGAGCTGGAACGACGTCTTCGGCAGCCAGGAGACGGCGGCCGGCACGGTCGCCGCCGGCACTCGCGTGCCCGCCCAGAATCCGGCGCTGATCAGCGCGCTCGCGCTCGTCACACCGTGGGACGACCGGTGGCGGTTCACCCCACCGGCCGGCCTCGTCGCCGGGCTGGAGTACCCGGCCGAGCTGGCCCAGCAGGTCGCCGGCGGGGCCTTCCGTCCGTCGCCGCTGCTGCAGATCCCCACGCGGCGCGACGTGTCCCGCAACAGCGGGGTCTACTTCGCCGCCACGCAGGCCGGCGCGTGGCAGGTCGGTGTGCCCAACCCGTTCGTCAACGACCAGCAGGCGCAGGCCGACGGCGAGCAGTACCACACGCGGACCGTCCAGGTGGGGGCGCTGACCGTGCGGGCGTCCGGCGTCGACCTGCCCTGGCAGGCACCGGGCGCGGCGGCGGCGCTGACGCTCTTCGTGACGCAGGCGCAGACGATCGACGTCAGCGGCGGCAACGGCGGTACGTACCGGCTGCGGCTGCTCGACCCGGCGAGCGGCCAGATCGTCTGGCAGCCGGCCGGCCCGGGGCTGAGCCTCCAGGCCCGGCTGACCACGCTCACGACCGAGGTGGTCGAGGTGGTCCGCGTCTACTCGCCGGCCGACCCGTACTTCACCCGCTTCGGCACCTACCTCGCGCACGACATCGCCATCCCGGTACGCCGCTTCGGCGTCACCGTGGACTCGACGGTCACGCTGCGGAACGGGCCCGACGCGACCTCGCCGGTGGTGAACGTCGCCGCGCCGGTGCTGCCCGGCACCACCGTCTCGGCGCTGCTGCCGGTGACCACGGCGGTGACCCCGGCGGTCGCGTTCAACCCGGTGCCGGCCGTCGCGCCGCCGCTGCCGGTGGTCGCCGGGCCGATCGCGGCGGGCGCGCTGCACCGGTACGACATCGCGGTCGGCGCGCAGCCGCCCGAGGACCCGGTCACGGTGGAGGTCACGTTCCGCTTCGCCGACCCGCATCCGGCAGGCGCGGGCGCGACGATCGACGTGGTCGCCCCGTTCGCCGTACGGCCCGCCGCGACGCTCAACGGCCCGGCCACGGTCGCCCCGGGCGCGACCGTGGTGCTCAACGTCGTGCCGTCGGACGGCTCCCCGCTCGTACCGGCGGACGTCGCCGTCCCGGCGGGCGGCGGTGCCCCCGCGGCCGGGATCACGGTCACGGTGAACGCGGCCGGCGGGCTCGACGTGGTCGCCGCGGCGACCGCGGTGCCGGGGACGGTCTTCGTGGTGCAGGCGCAGTGGCAGGGGCAGCCGGCGCGGCGGACGATGCGGGTCGCCTGAGCCTCCGAGCTGGTACGCCCGTCCGAGCGCGGCCGGACGGGCGCTCGGCGCTGCCCGGATATTGATGGTTGTCGTGGTCCCCCGAGGCTGGCAAGATGTGGGAAAAGTTTGTATAGACGTCAAACTATCTTGGGAGGGTCGGCATGAGACCACGCACCGGCTCGGCGCTGGCAGCCGTGCTGACGTTGGGCATCGGCATGGCGGTCGTGGCGGCGACCCAGGCGAGCGCGGCCACCGGCTGCCGGGTCGACTACACCGTCAACCAGTGGCCCGGCGGCTTCACCGCCAACGTCGCGATCACCAACCTCGGCGACCCGCTCAACGGCTGGCGGCTGGAGTGGAGCTTCGCCAACGGGCAGACCGTCAGCCAGGGCTGGAACGGCGTGTTCAGCCAGAGCGGCTCGCGGGTCACCGTTTCCAACCAGACCTACAACGGCGGGCTCGGCACCAACGCGACGGTCACGCCGGGCTTCAACGGCACCTGGAACGGTACGAACTCCGCGCCCACCGCGTTCACGCTCAACGGCGTGGCGTGCACCGGCTCGACCAACCCCGGCCCCGGCCCGACGACCGGCGCGCCGCCCACCTCAGCTGCGCCCACCACGCCGCCGCCCGGTGGGGTCGCCTGGAGGTCGTCCGACCAGTGGGGCACCTGGACCAATGGCGGCTACACGCTCTACAACAACATCTGGGGTAGCGGCGCGGGCTCGCAGACCATCTGGGCCAACTCGTACAGTAACTGGGGCGTCACCGCGAACCATCCGAACACCGGCGGCGTGAAGTCGTACCCCAACGCCACGCGCGCGGTCAACCGGACGCTCAGTTCGCTCCGTACGCTCACCAGCACCTTCAACGTGACGGTGCCGAGCAGTGGCGCCTACGCGACCGCGTACGACATCTGGGCCAACAACCACGCGTACGAGATCATGCTGTGGCTGAACAAGACCGGCCCGGTCGGCCCGCTCGGCTCGCTCCAGACGACGGCGACGGTCGGCGGCCACACCTGGCAGGTCTACCGCGGCTCCAACGGCGCGAACGAGGTCTTCTCGTTCATCCGCAGCGGCAACACCAACTCGGGCAGCGTGGACGTACTGGCGATCATGAACTGGATCCGCAACCAGGGCTGGTACGGCGACGTCACGGTCGGCGACGTGCAGCTCGGGTACGAGATCACCTCGTCCGCCGGCGGCCTCAACTTCACCACCAACGCCTACTCGGTCTCGTTCAGCTGACCGACGCCGCACAGTCGAGGCACCGTGCGAGCCGGAGATTGCCCAGCTCGCACGGTGCCTCAGGTGTGCCGGTCCGCCAGGGACCGTTGCCGCTGTCAGGCGGCGATGTCGAACCGGTCGAGTTCCATGACCTTGACCCAGGCGGCCACGAAGTCAGCCACGAACTTCTCCTTGGCGTCGTCGCTGCCGTACACCTCGGCCAGCGCCCGCAGGATCGAGTTCGAACCGAAGACCAGGTCGACGCGAGTGGCGGTCCACTTCACCTCGCCCGTGCTGTCGTCGCGACCCTCGAACAGCTCCTCCTCGTCCGTGGTCGGCGTCCACGTGGTGCCGAAGTCGAGCAGGTTGACGAAGAAGTCGGTGGTCAGCACGCCCGGCCGGTCGGTGAACACGCCGTGCCGCGACTGCTGCGTGTTCGCGTTCAGCACGCGCAGGCCGCCCACCAGGACGGTCATCTCCGGCGCGCTCAGCGTCAGCAGCTGGGCCCGGTCGACGAGCAGCTGCTCGGTCGGCTTGACGTTGCCCTTGCCGAGGTGGTTGCGGAAGCCGTCGGTCGTCGGCTCCAGCACCGCGAAGGACTCCGCGTCGGTCTGCTCCTGCGACGCGTCGGTGCGCCCCGGCGTGAAGGGGACCACGACGTCGACACCGCCGTCCTTGGCGGCCCGCTCGACCGCGGCGGAACCGGCGAGCACGATCAGGTCGGCCAGCGAGATCTGCTTGCCACCGGACTGCGCGGCGTTGAACTCCTGCTGGATCCGCTCCAGCGTGCCCAGGACCCGGGCGAGCTGGGCCGGGTCGTTGACCTCCCAGCCGTTCTGCGGGGCCAGGCGGATGCGCGCGCCGTTGGCGCCACCGCGCTTGTCGGTGCCGCGGAACGTCGAGGCCGAGGCCCAGGCGGTCGCGACCAGCTCGGAGACGGACAGCCCGGAGGCGAGGACGGTCTCCTTGAGCGCGGCGATGTCGTCGGCGCCGACCAGCTCGTGCGTGACCGGCGGGACCGGGTCCTGCCAGATCTGCTGCTCAGCCGGGACCAGCGGGCCGAGGTAGCGCGCGATCGGACCCATGTCGCGGTGAGTGAGCTTGAACCACGCCTTGGCGAACGCGTCGGCGAACTCCTGCGGGTTTTCGTAGAAGCGGCGCGCGATCGGCTCGTAGATCGGGTCGACCCGCAGGGCGAGGTCGGTGGTGAGCATCATCGGCGCGTGCCGCTTCGACGGGTCGTGGGCGTCCGGCACGAGGTCGGCCGCCGCCGCGTCGGTCGGCTTCCACTGCTTCGCGCCCGCCGGGCTCGTGGTCTGCTCCCACTCGAAGCTGAAGAGCGTCTCGAAGAAGCTGTTGTCCCACGCGGTCGGCGTGGGCGTCCACGCGCCCTCGAGGCCGCTCGTGATGGTGTCGCCGCCCTTGCCGGAGCCGTGGGCGTTCTTCCAGCCGAGACCCATCTCCTCGATCGGGGCGGCCTCCGGCTCCGGACCGACGTTGCGGTCCGGGTTGGCGGCGCCGTGCGCCTTGCCGAACGTGTGGCCACCGGCGATGAGGGCGACGGTCTCCTCGTCGTTCATCGCCATCCGGCCGAACGTCTCCCGGATGTCCCGGGCGGCGGCGAGCGCGTCCGGGTTGCCGTTTGGCCCCTCCGGGTTGACGTAGATCAGGCCCATCTGCACCGCGCCGTACGGCTTGGCGAGGTCACGGTCACCGCTGTAGCGCTTGTCGCCGAGCCAGGTGTCCTCGGTGCCCCAGTTGATCTCCTCGGGCTCCCAGACGTCCGCACGGCCGCCGGCGAAGCCGAAGGTCTTGAAGCCCATCGACTCCAGGGCGCAGTTGCCCGCGAGCACCATCAGGTCGGCCCACGAGAGCTTCTTGCCGTACTTCTTCTTGACCGGCCACAGCAGCCGGCGCGCCTTGTCCAGGCTGGCGTTGTCCGGCCAGCTGTTCAGGGGGGCGAAGCGCTGGTCGCCCGAGCCGGCGCCGCCGCGGCCGTCGGTGATCCGGTAGGTGCCGGCGCTGTGCCAGGCCATCCGGATGAAGAGCGGGCCGTAGTGGCCGTAGTCAGCCGGCCACCAGTCCTGCGACGTGGTCATGACCTCGTTGATGTCCGCCTTCACGGCCTGGAGGTCGAGCGTCTTGAACTCCTTGGCGTAGTCGAACCCCTTGCCCATCGGGTCGCCGGCGGGCGGGTTCTGGTGCAGTACGCCCAGCTCGAGCTGGTTGGGCCACCAGTCCCGGTTGGACCGTGCCCGGGGGGGACGCACGGGGGACTCACTCGAGATGAGGCCCTTGTTCTCGCTTTCCACGTTGCTCTCCTCGGGATCGGGTTTGTGTTGCCGGCCACAGACAGGTCTGAGACCGACGGATCAGTCAGATCAGGAATCGGTTCTGGTGGAGCAGGCGGGGCACAACCCCCAGTAGACGATCTCCGCCTCGTCGATCACGTAGCCGTGATCGTCAGAGGCGGTCAGGCAGGGCGCCTCGCCGACCGCGCAGTCGACGTCGGCGATGTCACCGCACGACCGGCAGACGACGTGGTGGTGGTTGTCACCGACTCGTGCCTCGTAGCGGGCCACCGAGCCCGCCGGCTCGATGCGCCGCACCAGGCCCGCCGCGGTCAGGGCCCGCAGCACGTCGTAGACCGCCTGCGTGGAGACCTCGCCAAGATCCCCGCGAACGACCCGGATGATCGACTCCGTATCGGCGTGGGGATGCTCGTGCACCGCGGTCAGCACAGCCACGCGGGGCCGGGTGACCCGCACTGAGGCCCCGCGAAGCATAGGCTCGGCGTCGAACGTGGCACGCACCCGACGATTCTGGATCACTTTTCTGGATTGAGTCAAGAAAAACGCCGTACAGTTACCAAACACACGGTGTCGGGTCGGGCGGATCCCACTCCTTGGACTCAGTCGAAGAGCGTCGCCGCCGTGATCAGATCGGTCGCGCGCTGGACTGCCGGGTCGCCGGCCGGGAGGGCGGCGCGGAGGATGGCGAGCAGGGCGGCCTGCCCGGCGGGGCCAAACCGGGCACAGGTCTGGACGATCGAGATGGTGTGCATGCGCGCGTTGGGCATGTCGTTGATCGCGCCGCGGATCTGTGGCGGCAGGAGCAGGAGTATCTGGTGCCGCCCCTGCGCGCTGCCAAACTCCGGGAGCTCACCGAAGGCGTCGGCGATGGCGGACAGCTCGTCGAGCGGGCTGCCGGCCGTGGGAGCCGCTGCCGGTGGCGGCGCGGGCGGTGGCGGCGCGGGCGGTGCGGGCAGTGGCGGTGCGGGCGGCAGCGCGGGCGGCGGGGCGAGGGGCGGCGCCACCACCGCCGGCTGGCCGGTGATCACGCGAACCAGCTCTTCGAGGCCGGTCGCCGACAGCTCCTTCACCGGGTAGCTGGTGCCGGTGGCCGGGCCGAGGAAGATCGGGATGCCGTCCTCGCTCTGGCCGGGGAGGATCACCGGCAGGATCTTCCTGGTCCAGGTGGGGCGGTCGGCGTACAACTGCTCGCGCAGCAGCGCGCCCTCGAACTGCACGCCCCGCCCCTCGTCGGCCGCGGCTTCGCCGTCCGCGCGCCGCCGGTACGCGGGCGAGGCCACGACCACGACGTAGTCGGCGTGGCGCAGCTGCTCCATCATCCACAGCGGCCAGTCCTGGCGCTCGGCCGTCGCGGGCAGGTCGAGGCGCGCGTCCACGCCGTTTTCGAGCAGGAGGGTCCAGAGCTGGCGCACCTGCTCGATGTGGGCGGGCGACTCGTGCGCGTACGAGACGAAGACCCGCCGGGACCGGCCGGCGTCACTCATCGGGCCCCTTCCATGATCGCTTCTGCGTATCGGCGCCGTCGCCCATTGTCGATACGAAGGTCCGATAGCGGAACGGTCCGGTACGACTTTCCGGGTCGCCCGAGTCGCTACATGGTTCGATCCCGTCGGACCCTTCGTACCGGTGTGAGTCCTCAGTACGCTGGCGCCGGACTTCGGCGGATTGGTGGTCGTGGCTACACGGGTGAGAAGGTCGGTGCGGCACGCGCTGGCGGTCGTCCCGTGACCATGCCGACCTGGGCCGGCATCGAGGTGGTCGAGAGCCTGGTCGCCGCGCTCGAAGACATCGCCGAGACCAAGGACGCGGCCACCAGGGACCAGATCGTCGAGCTGGTCGGGCTGGGGCTGCGCGTGGACGACCCGGACGCCCGCCTCGATCCCAAGCGGCCGACGAGCCAGCGCGCGCACCTGGTCGAGATCGTCACCGCCGTCCTCAACCGGCCGCGGACGCTTCGCCTCCTGGCACAGGCCGTCGCGGTGGTCGCCCCGGGGCAGCCGGCGACGCAGACGTTCACCGAGGTGTGTGAGGAGCTGGCCCGGCGGGAGCCGGTCTGGATGCCCGACGCCGACCGCCTGTCGCTCCTCGACGAGCTGGCGGGGCTGACCCTCAACCGTGCGGTGAGCGCGCTCCTCGCCGACGCGACCAGCCCGACCCGGGGATACCCGGCGGTCGGCACGCTGCGTGCGGCGGTGACCTGGCTGGAGGGGCGGCACAGCTCGATGCCGCTGTTCCGGTTTCTGGAGTTCGCCGCGGCGTCCGCCACCGAGCTGGACGCGGCCGACGGGCTGCGCCGGTGGATCGACGAGCACCTGCGGCTGGTGCCGGAGGGGCGCCGGGCCGAGCTTGTCGCGCTGCGGGAGCGGCTGCGGCGGCAGCTCGCACCGGCCGAGGGCGGCAAGCCGTGCCTGGAGATCCGGCTGGAGCCGGTCGACGAGCACCGGTTCAGTGTCGCCGCCTGGCTCTCCGAGGCCGGCGAGGCGGCCCCCAACTGCGGGCCGGAGGAGACGGTCACGCGCGAGGAGCTCCAGTCCTGGCTCCGGGGGTTGCTGGAGCGATACGCCACGACCACGCTCGCGCCCGAGCGGCGCGCCCGCATCGAGTTCGTCCTGCCGCGAAGCCACCTCAACGAGCCCGTCGACCGCTGGGAGCTGACCCGCGACGGCAACCTTCGCCGGCTCGGCGCCCTGTACCGGGTCAGCGTCCGCCCGGACGGCCGCTCGCCCGAGGGCAGCGAGCGGCTCGCTCGCCGGCGGAAGATCACCGCGAGGGTGATCGCCACCGGGCACGCGGCTACCGAGGTGGCCGAGTGGCTCGCGTCCACGACCGGCGGCGACGCGCGCGAGGAGACCGACCGGCTGGAGCAGGCCGACTGGGCCTGGCTCGCCATCACCTGCCCGATGGTGGCGCTCGCCGCCGAGGCGGTGGAGGCGGTCGTGGACACCGGAGCGCCGGTGGCTGTGTGGGTCCGGGGCGAGCGGGGCAGCGATGCCCGCCGCAAGGTGCTGACCGACGTGAGCAGTGCCCGCCCGGTCGACGAGCTGCCGGACGCCGTGTGGCGGTTTCGCGAGCTGGGCTGGGCCGGCCAGGACGACATCCGCCGCGACCTGGTGCTGCTGTGGGACGACCCGACCCGTACGCCCCCCGACGACCTGACGCTGGTGGCGCCCCGACCGGCAGGAGTATTCAAATGACCGACTGGCTCATCTTCCGTGGCACGGGGGAGCGGCACGACGGCATCAGCCACCTGCCGCCACCGCCCAACTGGCGGGCCTTCGCCGGCGGGCCGCCGCTCCCGATACCGGCTGCCCAGGCCGACCCCGGCACGGCACGAAGACTCGGCAGCCGCCGTCCCGCGCTGGCCGGCCGGATGGACCCCACCGTGGTACAGATGGTCAACGCCGCCCTGTACCTGCGCCGCCCCCTGCTGGTCACCGGAAAGCCGGGCGTCGGCAAGTCGGCCCTCGCCTACGCGGTGGCGCACGAGCTGGGGCTCGGACCGGTGCTGACATGGCCGATCTCCAGCCGCTCCACGCTCGCCGACGGCCTGTACGACTACGACCCGATCGGCCGCCTCCGCGAGGAGAACCTGCGCCGCCTGTACGCGGGAGGTGACCGTGGCGAGGCGGCGGGCGAGTCCGGATTCGACGAGGCCGGCATCGGGCGCTACCTGACTTTGGGGCCGCTCGGCACGGCGCTGCTCCCGTACGAGCGGCCGCGCGTGCTGCTCATCGACGAGATCGACAAGAGCGACATCGACCTGCCCAACGACCTGCTGCACGTCTTCGAGGAGGGCGAGTACGCGATACCGGAGCTGCGCCGGATCGCCGCCACCACGGTGCGGGTCGACGTGGCCACCGCCGACGAGGGCATCTCGGCGCCGGTCACCAACGGGCACGTACGCTGCCGGGCGTTCCCGTTCATCGTGCTGACCAGCAACGCCGAGCGGGAGTTTCCGCACGCGTTCCTGCGCCGGTGCGTACGCCTGGTGCTCGCCGAACCGGAGCCCGACCAGATCGCGGCGATGGTGGAGGCTCACCTGGGCTCCGACGTCGCGGCCCGGGCCCGGGAGATGATCGACGCCTTCGTCGCGGAGCGTGGCGGCTCCGGCGTCTACGCCACCGATCAGATCCTCAGCGCGGTGTACCTGCGCTTCGCCCGGAACGACGCGGAGGCCGACGCCGCCATGCTCCAGACCGTGAGCGCGGTCCTCGGCGATCTGAGCAATCCCGGCCCGGGGAAGAAGCCGGCGGCGGTGCCGTGACCACTCGGCTCGTGGCTGCCCTGGCGCGAGCCCTGCCGGACGTGACCGCCCTCGAGGTCGCCGAGGCGGTGTGGCTGGCCCAGTTCGCCAAGGGGGCCGTGCCATCGCTGGCGGCCGAGCCGGACACCGCCGGGCTCGCACCGGATCCGCCGCCCGAGCAGGGCACGCCGGTACCGCCCCGGGTCACCGGCCCGGACGACGGCGCGACCCCGGAGCCGGTCGCCGAGATGTACCCGGACACGGCCGCCCACGGCGACAGCGAGGTCACCGACGCCCTGCGGGTCGGCGCGCCCCGGGTCCCCGCGCTGCCGGCGGCGCTACGGCTGGCCCGCGCGATGCGGCCGCTGCGCGTGCGCGTGCCGTCCCGGCACGCGCTGGCCGTCGACGAGGCGGCCACCGCCGAGCGCATCGCGGTCGACAAGCTGTGGGTACCGGTGCGGCGGCCGGTGCCCGAGCCGCGCTTCAACCTCGCCCTGATCGCCGACGGGTCGCCGTCGATGCTCGTGTGGGACCGTACCGTCGACGAGTTTCAGCTCCTGCTGCAACAGGTCGGCGCCTTCCGCACCATCTCGACCTACGCCTTCGACAGCGAGCGGCTGGAGCCCGGGCGGCCGCTCCAGCTCGAACCGGTGGGGCCGATGGCCGGCGCGACCCTCGATCCCTCGACCATCGTGGACCCGACCCAGCGTCTGCTGATCCTCGTGGTGACCGACGGGATCGGCCGTGGCTGGCACGACGGCCGGATGGACCGGCAGGTGCAGCGGTGGGCCGCGGTCAACCACCTCCAGGTCGTCAACGTGCTGCCGCGGCGGTTGTGGCGCGGGACGGGCCTGCGCACCACCTTCGGGCCGATGCCGCCGCACCGATACGGGCAGCGCGTAGCGGTGCCGGTGGTCGAGCTGTCGCCGGACGGACTGAGCCGCCGGGCCCAGGCGGTCGCCTCGGGCGGCGCCGCGAGCGCCGAGGTGCTCCAGCCGCCCACCGGCGCCACCGCCCCCGTGGTGGAGGCCGAGGAGGTGATCCAACGCTTCTTCCACGCCGCGTCGCCCACCGCGCAGCGGCTGGCCGGCTACTTCGCGGCCGCCCCGCTCACGCTCCCCATCATGCGGCTGATCCAGCACGTCATGCTCCCCACGTCGACCACAGCGCACCTGGCCGAGGTATTCGTCAGCGGCATGCTCGTCCAGCGCACCGCGAGTCCCGGCGACGCCGAGCTGACCGAGTTCGACTTCCTGCCCGGCGTACGCGACCTCCTGCTCGAAGGTGGCGACCGGTACGAGGTGCTGAGGGTCCTCACCGAGGTCTCCCGGTACGTCAGCGACCGGCTCGGGCAGCCGCTGGACTTCCCGGCCCTGCTGGTCGACCCCGAGGGCAGCCGCGTGCCGGAGCTGAGCGCGGGCACGCTGCCGGTCGCACGGATCGCCGCCACCGTCCTGCGCGGAATGGGCTCCCGCTACGCCCTGCTGGCCGACCGCCTCGACGAGGCCGCCGGCCGCGCTGTGCGAAGGCGCATCGCCGAGGCCGGGGTCGCCGCCCCGGAGCCGGCGAAGCCAGCACCTTTAGGCCCGATCCGGCTGGACAGTCCCGGGACCCGAGCCGTCCTCATCAGTGGTTTGTTCGCTGCTGACAGCGATAGGTCCCAGCAGGTGCGGACCCTTGCCAACGCTTTTGTCGAGAGCTGTGGACTTCGTGTCATGCCCCGCGTCGTGACCGGTCCCACAACCGCCAACGCGGTGCGGGAAGCGGTCGCGGCGGCTGCGACCGAGGCCCGGGATCTGCTGATCGTGTGCTGCTCCGGTGCCGCGTTCATCGACGTGCCAGGCGAGCCACAACTCCTCCTGGCGACCGGATCGGTGCCGGAGGCTCTGCCGCTGCGGCGGCTGATCCGAGACATCGAGGGTCGGGTTGGCGACACACCGGTGCTCCTGATATTCGACAGTCGAAGAGAGATCTCGGAGCTGGTCCCGCCGCGGTGGCACATGCTCGTCGGTGACGGACCATCGGGCCAGGACGGCTTTCTGGATGAGCTTTCCGGCGTGCTGGCCGGTGGCGACCCACACCTGCCGGCGGAGCTGACCGTGGAAGGGGTCTTCGAATGCCTCGTGCGGCGGGCGAGGCAACAAGGCTGGGAGGGGGTCCCTGTGCTCTCCGCACCGAGTGGGCGCCCGATCGTTCTCGGCCCCAACCGTGCCGCCTCCGATTCGTCCACACCGTTCGTCATTCTCACGTCTGGCCGCCGGCACCTGCCGTACGTCGAGCGACTTGAGGTGTACCTGCGGCGAGAGGGCATCCCCGTCCGGCGAGCGCGTCCCGAGCCGCTGACCGTCGACTCTTTACGCGCGATCGCCGATCAGTCCACAGCGGCGGCCGTGGTTGTGGTTGGCCCGACGGCGGAGGAGAAGGGGTTGTTACCTCAGCTAGTGACTCTGGCCGCGGACAGCCCTCGCGTGCTGCCACTTCTGGTCGGTACAGAGTGGCCCGACGCCCTTCCGAACGTGCCACATGACGAGGTCTTCGATGGGGCCATGCCGAGCGCCGCGTTTCTCGGTCGCCTCCGGGACCTTCTCGCGGAGGCCGCTCCGCGGCGGGCAGGGTGGTCCGTCACGGTCGCCGAACCGCCTCCCGCCGAAGTCGAGTCCGCAGTGGCCGGTGGCAGTGGCGACGAGTCAGACGCCCCGATCTTCTTTCTCAGCTACGTGCAGACCCGCCGGCCCTCCGATGCCCCGCGCGACGACTTGGTGATGCGCTTTTTCGACGAGCTGTCGCGGTACCTCGGCGAACTCGTGGGCCGGCGGCCGGGCTGGGAGCCCGGGTTCATGGATCGGTGGCCGAGTGACGGTGAGCAGTGGAGCCAAGAGCTCCTGCGCGCCGTCGGCACCTGCCAGGTCTTCGTGCCGTTGATCTCGGGGCCCTACCTCTCCAGTAGGTGGTGCGGGCGGGAGTGGCACGCCTTCTCCCGCCGCTCTGTCCTGTCGCGTGACGGCGGCGATGCGGTGGCGCAGACAGGGATCCTGCCGGTCCTCTGGTCACCGACGCGGGAGGATCGCCTCCCGCGAGTGGTCCGGGAAATCCAGTCATTCTGGCCGACCGGCCTGCCCGATGAGGTCACATCGCTGTACATGGAGGAGGGCCTGTACGGCCTCTATGCCCTGGGTCGGGAGGACGACTTCAAGGCGGTCGTGTGGCGCCTGGCGCAGCGGATCGTGAGCTTCCACCGGGAGTACTGGGTGGCGCCCGGTGTGGCCGAGACGAAGACCCTCCGCAACGTCTTCGCGGAGTAGCAGGCGGCCGGCGTCCCGCTCGGCGACCTCCCCGCCAAGTGTGACGAGACTGGTCAGGAATCGAGAAGCGCGGTCACCGAGCCTCACGTAGCGTGACTGTCATGGAGATCACCATTGTCGGGATTGTCCGCGACTGCTACCCCGGGAGCGAGAATGACCGACCGGTGAGCGCCGACCCGCTCCCGCGCCCCCCTCTGACGCCGCCGGTCAGGTAGACAGGGATTGCGCGACGATGCGGGACCCGGCGGCGCAGGACGAGGCTGGTTAGATCGACCCAGGCGACGCCCGACGGAGACCGCCGATCCGCGGCCCCGCCCGACAGATGGAGACACGATGAGCAAGGCCACGAAGAAGGACACGCAGTCGCCTGCGCTGCACGCTGCCGACAGCCACGAGATGATCCGCGTGCACGGCGCGCGGGTCAACAACCTCAAGGACGTCAGCATCGAGATCCCGAAGCGCCGGCTGACGGTGTTCACCGGTGTCTCCGGCTCGGGCAAGAGTTCGCTGGTGTTCGACACCATCGCGGCGGAGTCGCAGCGGCTGATCAACGAGACCTACAGCGCCTTCGTGCAGGGCTTCATGCCGACGCTGGCCCGGCCCGAGGTCGACGTGCTCGACGGGCTGACGACCGCGATCATCGTCGACCAGCAGCGGATGGGCGCCGACCCCCGCTCGACGGTCGGCACCGCCACCGACGCCAACGCGATGCTGCGCATCCTCTTCAGCCGGCTCGGCAAGCCGTACATCGGTCCGCCCAGCGCGTTCGCCTTCAACGTCGCGTCGGTGCGGGCGAGCGGCGCGATCACCGTCGAGCGCGGCACCAACCAGAAGGCCGTGAAGCAGACCTTCTCCCGTACCGGCGGCATGTGTCCCCGGTGCGAAGGCCGGGGCAAGGTCTCCGACATCGACCTCACACAGCTCTACGACGACTCCAAGTCGATCGCCGAGGGCGCGTTCACCATCCCCGGCTGGAAGTCGGACAGCTGGTGGACCGTGCGGCTCTACGCCGAGTCGGGCTTCCTCGACCCGGACAAGCCAATCCGCAAGTTCACCAAGAAGGAGATGCAGGACTTCCTTTACAAGGAGCCCACCAAGGTGAAGGTCGAGGGCATAAACCTCACCTACGAGGGGCTGATCCCCAAGATCCAGAAGTCGTTCCTGTCCAAGGACAAGGAGGCGATGCAGCCGCACATCCGGGCGTTCGTGGAGCGGGCGGTCACCTTCACCACCTGCCCCGACTGCGATGGCACGCGACTCAGCGAGGGCGCCCGGTCGTCGAAGATCAAGAAGGTCAACATCGCCGACGCCTGCGCGATGCAGATCAGCGACCTGGCCGAATGGGTCCGCGGCCTCGACGAGCCCTCGGTGGCGCCGCTGCTCGCCTCGCTCCAGCAGACCCTCGACTCGTTCGTCGAGATCGGGCTGGGCTACCTCTCGCTCGACCGGCCCTCGGGCACGCTGTCGGGCGGCGAGGCGCAGCGCACCAAGATGATCCGCCACCTGGGGTCGTCGCTCACCGACGTCACCTACGTCTTCGACGAGCCCACCGCCGGCCTGCATCCCCACGACATCGAGCGGATGAACGGCCTGCTGCTGCGCCTGCGCGACAAGGGCAACACCGTGCTGGTCGTGGAGCACAAGCCGGAGGTCATCGCGATCGCCGACCACGTCGTCGACCTCGGCCCCGGCGCCGGTACGGCGGGCGGCGCGGTCTGCTTCGAGGGCACCATCGAGGGGCTGCGGGCCAGCGACACCGTCACCGGCCGCCACCTCGATGACCGGGCTGCCCTCAAGGAGAAGGTGCGTACCCCCACCGGCACGCTGGAGATCCGTGGCGCGAAGGCCAACAACCTCCGCGACGTCGACGTCGACATCCCGCTCGGCGTACTGGTCGTGGTGACGGGCGTAGCCGGCTCGGGCAAGAGTTCACTCCTGCACGGGTCGGTCCCCGCGAGCGCGGGCGTGGTGTCGGTCGACCAGACCCCGATCCGCGGCTCGCGGCGGAGCAACCCCGCCACGTACACCGGACTGCTCGACCCGATCCGCAAGGCATTTGCCAAGGTCAACGGTGTCAAGCCGGCCCTCTTCAGCGCCAACTCCGAAGGCGCCTGCCCCACCTGCAACGGCGCCGGCGTCATCTACACCGACCTGGCCATGATGGCCGGCGTCGCCACCACCTGCGAGGAATGCGACGGCAAGCGATTCCAGGCGTCAGTGCTGGAATACCGCCTCGGCGGTCGCGACATCAGCGAAGTGCTCGCCATGTCGGTCGCCGAGGCCGAGGAATTCTTCGACACCGGCGACGCCCGCACCCCCGCCGCACACGCCATCCTCCAGCGACTCGCCGACGTCGGACTCGGCTACCTCACGCTCGGCCAACCGTTGACCACTCTCTCCGGCGGCGAACGCCAACGCCTCAAGCTGGCCACGCACATGGCCGACAAGGGCGGCACCTACATCCTCGACGAGCCCACCACCGGCCTCCACCTCGCCGACGTCGAACAACTCCTCGGCCTCCTCGACCGACTCGTCGACGCCGGCAAATCCGTCATCGTCATCGAACACCACCAGGCCGTCATGGCACACGCCGACTGGATCATCGACCTCGGCCCCGGCGCCGGCCACGACGGCGGCCAGATCGTCTACGAGGGCACGCCAGCCGACCTCATCGCCGTCCGCTCCACGCTCACCGGCAAACACCTCGCCGAGTACGTCGGCTCCTGACCAACGGCACACCAACGAACCCCGACCGCTCCGGACGGGGTTCGTTGGCGTCGAGGCCCGTTGCAGGCCCTCATCTGATCAATCCGACCGTCTGAGACGGGAGCTACAGCGGCCGCTCGCCGCGGCCGAGGAGGAAGGTTCCAGGCCCAACGGCGCCCACCACCAGATGGGCGGCGGCCCCCAGCGATCCACTTCCGCCCGCCGTGCCCGGTCACCTGAAGCACAAATCGTCTCCGCGACACAATCCGCAGGCTGGAAGCCGCAGGCCATGGCATCGAGGACTCCGGTAACCTTGTTGATCGCGGGCCGCTAGCTCAATTGGCAGAGCTGAGGACTTTTAATCCATAGGTGTGCGTCGATAATATCGATGGCCATTTCCGCACTCTAGGGCTTGACCTGCGGTTCTTTCTCTTCCGGGCGAGACGTAGCGTCCTATATGGACTCGGGCGGCTCGTAGGCGCCTCGTCTGTTCGGGATGCGACATTGGGCACTGGGTCTGCCCGGCCCGGGTTGGCCCGAATGAGCGGCGATGCGTCCAGGTGACGAAGCGGCCGGCGACATCGCGGCGCACACGTTTGGCGGATCCTGATGTTCGCCCTCGACGATGACGGATCGGATGTTGACGAGTCGCCCACCACAGACAGCTCGACGGTAGCGGCGAAGCCGCCATGACGGAATCGGCGGGGCACGACGACGGTACGAGCGGCCGGCCGACGGAGGTGCGGATCATGATGTACGCGGAGGTTCTCGACGAGCCGCAGCTGGAGTTCGGTGGGGGAAGCCGCCACATCGATCCACTGTTCGGACTGAGTGCGTACGGCCCGGCCGATCTCAACGCCCCCAGCGCACCGTCCGCGATCCGCATCGGCCTGGTGGGCCCAGCCGGCCACCTCGATGGGTTGCGCCGCTGGCTGGAACGGTGCCGGGAACCGATTCCAGTCAAGGATGAACGCTACCCGCACCTGTTCCCGTCGTTTCCCGGCTGCGACATCGACCGCGCGGCCTATTAACGACCCTTGGTTTTCTCCGACCGCAATACCTGCCAGGTGCCGGCCCGGCCGCTCCAGGCTCTGACCAACCGCAGCGGTGCCGACGCGGTCACCGAGGCTGTCGACCTGTACGCCGACGAGATTGCCGCACTTGCCGAGGAGAACCGCGTCGACTTGATCCTCGTCGCCCGTCCCGACCAGCTCCGGGATACCCGAGCCCGGCGGTCCGGTCGCGCGGGCAGCAGACGCCCCGGTCCCGGGAAGGGCGGTAACCGTGGTCCGAGCATCGAGAATTTTGACGACCTGCTCAAGGCCCGCATGCTGCACCTGCGTCAACCGCTGCAGATCATGCGGCGCAGCACGTGGGACGGGCTCCCTCGAGCCGGGCCTCGAGGGCGGCTCGCGATCGGCCGCCTCGCAGGGCGGGATGTCATCTGGGACCGGGGCAGTGGCCGGCGGCTGTGGTGAGTACGGTCCGGCCCCGCCCGAACGTACTGGCGGGCGGGGCCGGACTTGCCACGGTCAGCGGGTCGCTGGGTTGGCTACCTCGAACTCGTTGATCTGCTCGCCGGTGAGCACGTCGAAGGCGCGTACCACCGTGCGGTCCTCGTACACGGCCACGGTCAGCACGGCCGGCGACTCGGGCCGGTCGGTGGCCGAGTCCTCGTCCCACGGGTCGTCCGGGCTGGGCATGAACTCCATCGCCAGCGCGCCCGTGTTGATCGCCGTGTAGCCGTCCTTGTTGCCGCCGTCCACGACCACCCGCGCGGCCCAGTCGCGACGGTACGGCGACCAGTGCGTGTGGCCGCTCAGGTAGATCACGTTCGGGTACTTGCCGATGATCTTCTCGATGTCGAACTCGCGCGGGCCGTTCCCGTAGAAGTTGCCGTACGTGCCGGAGACCGTCCACTCGAACGGGTAGTGGCGCATCACCAGCACCTGCTTGCCCTTGCCGGACCAGTAGGCGAGGCGCTCGGTCAGGAACGTCATCTGCGCGTCGCTGATGTCGTTCTTCTCATCCTCGGCGACGCCGGCCTCTGGGCCGAGCACGATCAGCGGCACACCGCCGACGACCTTCTCGTAGTACGTCCTGGTGATGTTCGCGCCCCACTGGTTCGCCCAGGTGACGTAGTTGCTGATCTGCTGATCCATGGTCAGCACACGGCTGCGCACGTCGTGGTTGCCGATCGCCGGGTACACGGGCGGCAGCTTGTGCCCTTCGAACGCCGCGCTCACCTGGGCGTACTCCGCGACCTGCTGGTCCTGGGTCGCCTCGCGCGGCCCGGAGATGATGTCACCGGCGAAGAGGAACCCCTTCGCGCCGGGCGCCTCGCGGCGCAGCAGGTCGAGCGCCTTGTCGGTGTACGGCAGCCCCTCCACCTGGATGTCGCTGAGCACCTGGAACATCACCGGCTTCGCGTTGCTGGACAGCGCCGGCAGCGGGGTGCGGACCACCACGTCGTCGACCGCCCAGAACATCTGCGGCCGATTGCCGCTGTACGCGAAGCGGAACACCGCGTTGCGCGCGCCCGACGGCACCTTGACCCGGATCACCTCCTGGCCGGAGATGACGTCGCCGCCGCCGTTCGCGCTGACCCGAGCCGCCGAGTAGCGCAGGATCTCCTGCTCCGCCCCGCCGTCGAACGCCACCGTCACCCGGCCGACAGCCTTGTGCGCCTGCCGGTAGTGCGAGGAGAAGACGAGCTCGATCGCCTTGCGGCTGTTGAGCGGAACGGCCGGGCTGACCAGCGTGCTGTTGACCGGGTTGCTGCCGTCGACCGTGGCGCCCTTGGCCGCCGCGATGCCGTTGTCGGCGACCGCGAGCACGCCACGCGAGCGGGAGAACTGCTGCCGCCCGTCGAGGAAGCAGCGCTGGTCCAGCGGCCGGTCGGTCTCCGGGTTGCAGCCTACGCCGGCGGGTGCGGCGGCGGCGAACCAGTCGTTCCGCTGAGTGAACGTCCAGCCACGCCAGCCAGCCGGCGTGCCGTCGGTCTGCACCGACCAGGCACCGCTGGCGCCGTCGAAGTCGCCGCGCCAGAGCGTCTTGTTGCCCGGCTGCGCGTTCCCGGAGCCACCGGCCTCCGCGGCCGCGGTGGGCAGGAGGACGAGCGCTGCGGCGGCTAGGGCCAGCAGGTGTCGGGTCTTGGGTCTGGGGTTGGCCATGCCAGCTCCCTTACTGAGGGTACGAGTAGCCACACCCTGGCGAGTTTGATCAAATGACCGGTGAACGCCGGACCCTGGCCGGATGATCATCCTCGGTCGGACACGCCGCCCTCCAACGCCTCCCCGGCCCGTCAATCCCCAAGCCGCCGCTCCCACGGCCTCGCGGCCCGCGGCTTCCCATCCGTTCAGGCCGATCGCCAGACGGGAGGCCGGACGTGCGGGTCTGGGTGCCTCACGAGCGACCCGGACCACGTCGTCGCGAAACTCACGGGGATAGGGCTTGGGCACAGCGACATCCTCCCAGCCCGCCCACCGGACAAGCCATCTCAAATGTCACCCACCGGTGCAGCAGACCCAACTGGCATCCAGCACCCTGACCGTCACCATTTCGGCGAACGTGGACGACGTCATCGCCGCGACCCGGCTGAGGTCAGCGAAGAACGGTTACGCAGAGACTGCCAAGTCCGAGTAAGAGCGTCAGGACGGCCATGCGCTCGCTGACGTTCCAGGAAGCCCAACCACGTCTAGGTCGAGGACCGGCGACCCAGATCAGCGTTTGGTTGCGTCGGGCCTGCCAACGGCCAACCAGGACCACCACCGCGACAGAGAGAGCGGCCAGCAGGCCAGCGAGCATAAGGAGCTTGTTCGTGGCTTCGAGCCTGCCCGTTCCGACGAAGATGATGATGCTTGCTGTGGTGAACACGCTGGCCGCCAGAGCCGCCCAACCGACGTCCAAGCGTCTGAACCGTGAGTGTCCATCAGCACGGATGAGAAGCTTGCGAAGTTGCTCAGCCCTTCCGATAGCCCACGCAGCTTCGTCGTCTTCTACAGCGACGGATGCGGCCCGTTCATCGATGCTGATCTCAACGCATCGACTGCCGGCGTGGATCCGAAGGTCAAGGGTGTCCAAACGCCGCGGTTCTGCCGGATGCAGGCACACGTCTGCGACCTGGCATAGACCGTCGAGGGAGTCCGAGCGCACTCGCGTGCCACCGCTACTGGTGGCGTACTCGATCCGTGCATTCGTTATGCCTTCCGCGGCGACGGCCACCAGCTTGCCGATCGCTGCTCCGTCGAGCTTGCATCCATAGACGGTCTGCGTAACCAAAGCGGCAGACACCGATGGCGTGGCCTTCGAACCAGGAGGGATGGTCACATCGGCTCCTCAAAGGTGGGGGTTGAGGTCATGACGGCGTTCTATCCGGTCCTCAAACCACGCAAGCCGCGCCGCTTCTCGGACCGGTCGCCCACGATCGAGACACCGAAGAGCGAAGAGGCAACTACTGCGCCGCAGCTGCGATGCAGAGGCGAGCCCAACGCCGTCAAGGCATAGCCAGCGGTATGCCCGATGCGGGTGTTTGAAGTTGTGATCTTGTCTTTCTTTCATTATGAAAGAAAAATTGCGCTCACATTAGCCCCGTATACCGCCAAAGGACCGCGACGGATCGTAGCAGTCAAGCGCAGCGCGCTCATGAAAACTTTCATGACGACATTCGCCTACTGCGACACAGGTCGTAACGGATATTCAACCTTTACGTGGCGAATCAGACTATCTGACCCGTAATTGGTCAGGTAGTAGCAAGTCTCATCCCGTAGCTCATGCGGTATGAGAGCGCCTATAGTCGTCCGCGTGAAGGTCGTGTACAAGATCACGTATCCGAACGGGAAGATCTATGTCGGAAAGGACCTCACGGGCACGCTC
>NZ_JBHLUH010000081.1:0-68262 GCF_042433955.1 Phytohabitans kaempferiae
GACTTCCTGGCGGACCGCACGCCGGTGCCCTCCAGCGGACAACGCGACCGGTACCCGAGCCGATGGCTTGCCTGGCTCGACGGCGTGCCCGACGATGAGCGCGACGAGGACGCCGTGGCCCTGCGAGCCGCCGTCGAGCACCTCGGTGTCACCGGCGATAGCGACCGGCACGAGCTGTTGATCACGCACAACTTCGTGATTGGCTGGTTCGTCCGCCACGTGCTTGATGCCTCGCTCTGGCGTTGGATCGGGCTCAACCAGGGCAACTGCGCGATCACCATCGTGCAGTGGGACTTCGATCGACCACCGAACCTGGTCAGCTTCAACGACACCGGGCACCTGGCGTAGCGGTACGGCCCGACGGCTACGAGTGGACGCCGACAAGGGCTGCGGCAACGAGTGTAGCGAGCGTGCGCGATGAGCGCCGCCGATCGAGCAATCGCCATCGCGGCCGGGGCCACGGCGTAGTGCTCGCCGGCGTTGCCGGCGCGATCTCGTACTCACACATGGCCGAGCTGGCTCGCCTTCACGGCGAGACCGGCTGGCGGGCGCACGCGTTCCCGATCTCGGTCGACGGGATGGAGATCGTTGCTTCGCTGGTGTTGTTGCGCATCGGCGGGCCGGGACGCGGGCGGGCCGGCTGGTTGCCGTGGGCGGCGCTGGCGGCCGGTACAGCCGCCAGCGTGGCCGCGAACGTCGCCGTTGGGGCGTCCGATCCGGTCGGGCGGTTGGTGGCGGGCTGGCCGGCGGTGGCGTTGCTGGTATCGATCAAGTTGCTGTCCGGGCTGCTGGATGCCCGGTCCCCTGGTCCCGCTGATCCCGGACCATCCTCACCGGCGGGACCGTGCCGGAGTCGCTGGAGGAAGCCGCCCGCGTGGTCCGGGACCAGTTGGTCGCATCCGGGACCACGGTCAACCGTCGCAACCTGGCGGCCGGTCTGCGGGCTGCCGGTCACCGCGTCCGCAACGACCGGCTCGGTCATCTGATGCGCGTGGTGGATGGGGGTGGTGACCATGACTGATCTGTCAGCCGCGTTTCCCGCTCCTTGCCGTTTGCTCTGGGACCCGAACGGCAAGGTCGGGGCGCCTGTCAGCGCTGGTTGGCGCCGTTGTCCGGCCTGCGGGCGGACCGGCGACTGACACTTGTTGTGTCACCAGAAGTACCCCTTATGGGCCTGCGGCGGGTTGGCGGTGGCGCCATGCCTGACCGCTCGTACCTCACCCGGCTGCGGGCCTCCGGCGGCCCGTCGCACGAGCTGCTCGTCCTGCTCCACCAGCACCGGGTGATGACCACCGACCAGCTCGCCCGCGCGACCGGGACGCCAGAGCGGACCGTTCGGTACCGGCTGGACCAGCTTCACGACGCTCGCCTGGTCGAGTGTGTCCGCCCGGGACGGGAGGCCGGCTCGGCGCCTCGGCACTGGTGGTTGCGCCCGGCCGGTGCTCGGCTCGTATCCGGTACGGCGGCTGCCGATGGGCGTCCCTCGGGGATGTTCGTCGCGCACGCCGCGGCTATCACCGAGGTCTGGTTGGCAATGAAGGAGCAGGTCGAGGTGACGGGCTGGCTCACCGACCGCGCGGGGTGGCAGGAGTGGGAACGGGCCGGCCTATGGTCATCGAGCCGCTTTCGCCTCACCCCCGATGCCGTCGCGCGCGTCACGCTGCACGACGCGGCCAACGTAGTCGCCTTCATCGAGGTGGACCTGGCCACGATGACCCAGACCCTGCTGAAGCAGAAGCTCGCCCGATACCTTGCGTACGTCGAAGACCGTGCCTGGGAAGGCGTATATCCGCATTGCCCTCCCTTGCTGCTGCTCACCACGACGGCGACACGGGCGGCGACGTTCGCCCGCACTGCGACGCAGGTCATCGGCGAACCCTTCGCGCCCGACGATCCGGCGGCCGGGCTTGTGGTGGCCGCCTGCGGCCTCGTCCGCCAGCCGGCTCGTGCTGTGATCGAGCCGTGCTGGATGCTGCCCGAGGCGGCAGCCGCGGAGCTGACACTGGCCGAGATTTTCGCCGAGCGCGTTGACGCCTTGGACGCCTCGGAGAGGTGGCATCGGCATCAGGAGACAGTGGTCCGCCGCCGGGCTGACATTGAGGCGCTGCGGGACGTGCAGTCCTTCACCGCGCTGGCCGACTGGCTCGGCAGTGGTCTTGCTGCGGAAGCCCTCAAGACGCTGATTGGCACCGAACCGTCAGAATTCCTCGACAGCGACCCGGACCTGGCCTTGCGGGCAGTCGACTGGGCCGAGCAGCGGCGTCGTGTCGACCGCTTCACGGCGCGGGAACGGGCTCGTCCGCTGGTCTCCACATTGGAGTCCTTGCACACCGGGGTGCTGCGGGACCAGGCTCGCCGGCTGCTGGCCGCCGAGGAACACCTGGCCGAGGGCGATCCGCGGGTGTACCGACTCGCGACCACCCTGGCCGGCGGAAAGCTCGCCTCGAAGGAGGAGATCGCCCTGCTGAATCTGCCACCGGCTCGCAGGCGCGAGGAGCTGCAACGTGAACTCTTCGGCGAGTACCTGATCCGCCGGACCGCCGTCGTCGATCGCAAGTGGAGCGGCTTCAGCCGGCGAGACCGTCGACGCATCACGCGCGAGCAGCTTGCTGCCGCCTACGACGACGATCACCTGCTCGTCTGCGAGACCTGCGAACTCATGTATCCGCAGGACGAGCCCGACGTGCCATACGTCGCCTGGTGCCGCTATTGCGATGGCGCCCTGCTCGACTGGCCTGACCGAGACAGGGTGGTTCCCGTGTCTCAGCGCGTGGCTTCGATCCGGAGTTTTCTCGACTGATGCGCTGCTCTCCTATGCTCGGACTGCCGTCGTCGTGAATGCCTACGCATCCGATGCGAACCACGACGGCGAGGCCAGGAGCGACTCTGCCATGGCGAAGTACGGTCCCCTTACCGCATTCCTTCAACGGCAGTCGGACGACAAGGACATGATCCGTATGTCCTTCCAGCGTCTTGAGGAGATCATCGCCGCTGCCGCCGAGTGCCCACTACCTCCGCACCTGGTGGGGCAACACCGTAAACGAGACCCGCGTCCAGGCTCACGCCTGGCTGACTGCGTCGTGGCGCGTGGAATCGGTCGACCTCGCACGCAAGCTTGTGACCTTCACCCGCAGTGCCTGATCTATAGCTCGTGACCCGCCGCCGTCCCCGAGGTGCCTTCGCGGCGCCGAACACGGACGGCGGCGGGTGGTTCCTGCTTGGTCGTCACCTACCGGTTGGCCGCGCGGTAACCGGTGATGAAGGCGTACGTGAAGTCGATCAAGATCTCTGCCAGCTCTTCGCACTGCTCGGGGGTGACGGTGGTGTTGTGCTTGTCCGCCCACGCCGCCACGCGTTGGGCGACGGCCGCAATGGCCACCTTGGACGCGTCCGTGCTGGGTAGCGGCGTGACGGACGCGCCAGGGATGTCGAGGCTCACGAAGCGAATCCCTTCTTCGGTCAGGCGATGTGTTCGGCGGTCTTGGTGATCAGTTCGAGGGACTGGGCAGGGTCGAGGGCGAGGCTCTTGAGGTTGTCGAAGGCGGTGTCGTACCGTTCGGCCGCGCTCGCTTCGACAACCGCGCGGCCAGCGAGCTGGTCGAGCAAGGCGACCGGCGGGTTGGGGCGCTGCATCCGGCAGACCGTGAACGGCCCGTCCATGCCCTGGTGTGGCCCGCTCTGGCTGGGCAGGACCAGTACGGTGAGGTGGGGCAAGGCAACGAGGCGGGTGAGCTGTTCGAGCTGGGCCTGTAGCACCATCGGGCCGCCGATTGGCCGCGAAAGTACGGACTCTTCGAGGATCGCGGTGTAGCGGATCGGGGGCTTGTCGTTGAGCACGAGCTGCCGTGTCGCGTGTTCGCGTAGCAGGTTGTCGATGCGCAGCATCGGCGTCTGTTCACCCTCCATGTGCCGGATGACCCCTCGGCGTAGTCCCGGCTGCGCAGCAGGTCAGGGATCAGGCTGGTGGCGTAGGCGCACAGTTCGGCGGCGCGGGACTGTAGCCACCAGTGGTCGATGACTGGCCGGTCGTTGAAGCCAACGGTGGTGGAGTCCTTGACCCCGTCCAGCTCCCACTGGCCCAGCCGCCAGGCGTTGCGTGCCAGGTTGACCAGCTCGTCGCGTTCGGACTCGTCATAGATGCCGTAGACGTCGAGGAGGGCGCTCACGTGGTCGCGGCGAAACGGCCACTCGGCCCGTTCGTATCTGGCGAGGGTGCTGAACTCGACGCCCACGTACTCTGCGATGTACTTGAGCGTCAGGCCGCGCTCCTCGCGCAGCTTGCGCATGCGCTCGCCGAGAAACTGGGCGCGCATGGTGGGCAGGAACTGCTTTCTCTCGGTTGGCATGCTGAATCTCCTAACGTGCAAGGGATGAGGCAAGTCGACGCGGTTCCCGGGCGCCTCGGTGACCCACGTCCGTTCGCTTGGCCACGACGCTAGGACCGTTGGGAACGCCCGGCCAAGATGTTTGCTCCAGTTTGCTCAGCCCTGGATGGCTTGACTGGTAGCGGATTCCTACCGCACCATCGCAACCACCAAAGCAAATGCGAGCAACAGACCAAGGGGAGGCCCGACCATGCAACTCAGGTTCCTCGGCAAGCAAACGCAGGGTGGTGGCTCACCAACCCTGTTCGCCACCGATCGAGACACCTACGTCGTCCAAGGCTGGAAGGTCCCCGACGACGCCACCAGCATCGAGATCCCAGCCGGCCTGCTCCGGCACCTGGAGCACGGCACACGACTGGGCGTGCCCCTGCACGACACCGGCCGTGACAGCTACATACTGTCCGGGGCAGCCGTAACCGACCCCGAGGCGCTGTCCCAGATGGACATCCCCGGCCACGAGTCCTGCGTGGAGGTCGGCAAGGAACGAGAAGGTGACCGTCATGAAGCTCTTCCCCACGGGTGAGGCGTTCGACAACCTCTTCCGCGGCTTCCGGCACACCGCGTTCCACCTAGAGGTCGAGGACACGTACCACACCCCGGAGGAGAGCGGCCCTTTCAAGCTGTTTCTCGACGGCCAACCGGACGACTTCGCCTGGCACCGGCCCTGGCTCGACCTCATCGAGGACGTCACCCAAGCCGGCCGCAGCGTCTCACGCGTCAGGGTGGTCACCGTGCCACACGTCGACTACACCCGCTGGGGCCTCACCGTGGCACCGCTCAACATCGCGGCCGGCGAAGACATCCGCTGGCTGCCTCGCAGCCTCACCACAGACGTCGAACTACCACCCGACGACTTCTGGCTCTTCGATGACGAACGAGTGGTCTTCACCGTCTTCGAGGAGGACGGCCGCTTCGCCGGCGGGGCCGAAACCACCGACCGACACATCGTCGACAGATGCCGCGAGGTCCGCGACAAGGTGTGGGCGCGCGCCATCCCGCACGACACGTACGTCGCGAGCTGAGCGCGATCCTTGTCCAGCTCGATCCATCAGGCCAGAGAGGCCCTGGGCAGCCGGCTCCGGGACCTCCGCAAGGACGCTGGGCTAACCGGCATGCAGCTCGCACTGCTTGCCGGTTGGCACAGCTCCAAGGTCTCAAAGATCGAGTACGGGAAGCAGGCGCCCTCGGAGGACGACATCCGCGTCTGGGCCCGCCACTGCGAAGCCCCAGACCAGGTCCCCGACCTGCTGGCCACGGTCCGCAATATCGAAGCGATGTACGTCGAGTGGCGCCGCATGCTCAACACGGGCACTCGCCGGCGCCAGGAGGCCTCGATCGCCCTTGAGGCTGAGACCAAGCTGTTCCGCTGGTACGAGCCGGTTCTCGTACCCGGAATCCTCCACACCGCCGAGTACGCCGCTGCCGTCCTTTCTCGCGTGATCGACTTCTACGGCATCCCCGACGACTTGGAGGCCGGCGTCGCCGCCCGAATGGAGCGGCAGCAGATCCTCTACCGCGGCGACCACCGCTTTCACTTCATCCTCGCGGAGCAAGCTCTGCACACGATCGTCGGCGACACCAACGTCATGATCGGCCAACTCGACCGGCTGATCACGATCCTCTCCATGCCCCGTGTGAGCCTAGGAATCCTGCCGGCCCGGCACACCTACCAGGTGCCGACCAACCAGTTCATCCTGTTCGACGAGCGTCTCGTCCACGTCGAAGCCATCTCCGCCGAGATAGCGGTCACGCAGCCGCGGGAGATCGCCCTCTACGCGAAGGCTTTCCGTGACCTATCGCAAGCAGCAGTCCACGGTCGGACCGCCAGGGACCTGATTGCGGGAGAACTGGCCACTTTAAACCCCACATAGCAGTTCTCGAGGCTCTGAGCGACTACTACTACGGCTGCGGAGCTGACTGCGACATGATCGTGAACACCTGAGGGAAGACCACGGTCACGACCTGCTGGTGCCATCTGGTCATGAGATCAACCACGTCATCAGTAGCTCCCTCGCGTGGCCTGAAACCTGGATCGTCCGTCAGAGTGAGATCGAACTCATGGCTCACCTCGTCGCCCATACCGTCGTCGCGGCCATTTATACGAAACAGGACTGAGCCGTCGGCAACGGTGCCGTCGCCAGGCAGCAGGCGACGCTTGGACGGGCCGTTGCTACCCCAATAGATCAGCTCTGGCCACCACCCCATGATCGCGAGCCTGCGATGCTTGTCGATATTCCACAAGCCGTCGAGCCTAAATAGGTCGTGCCATTGAGCGCGGTCCTCGTAGGAGCCGTTAAGGACAACCCAGGACCGAGTGGCCATCTCGTCGTCGAAGAACGGTTGAACCTGACGGACGGCTTGCCGGGCGCGATGGTCGTACAGCGCAGATCGCTTGCCCTTGAAGAACGCGTTGAAGTCGCTCGGCGTGGCTTTGATCGGAAAGGTGGAGGCTTGCTCCTGGTCACGCGTGAGACTTCCGGCCTGGGTACGCTTGGCCACCTCGAATGCCAAGCTCTCCAGGGCGGCTCAGGTTGCTGAGGATGTCGCCGACCGTTGTGTTCATCGAGATCGGGATAGGCCGCTGAAACTTGAGGCGATACGCCAAACGTTCGGGCACGTCCGTCGGCTCCGGCGTAAGGGAGTATGGCTTAGTGGCGCGGAATCGGCGACAAGAGCGCGTAGGGACTCTACGTGCTCGCCCGCACGGTTGGCTTTCGCCCACCATGACGACGCTGGATCACTCCAGGTTCGACCGAAGGTCACGATCACTCGCTCATCATGCCACCAGGAGCTGCGGAAGACTCGCGACCTCACCGTCGGCTGTCGGACCCCTCCTCGCCACGATCACGGCGTCCTGGGCTGCGGGCGCCCGAACGCCAGGTTCATGCTGGCCGCCCCGAACCCCGCTTTCGGGTCGCCCCGGTAGCAAGGTCCTCAGGCCACCATCGCTCCTTGGTGGATGTACCGAAGCCTCGCGACAAGGCTTAGAAGCACGCCTCCAGACGACCTGCGGAAACGAGATTCGGGCTGTGGTTGCACGGTAGCGCGTATTAGTCGACGCGCGGAGCTTCGCTAGCCTGCATGTTGGACAGGCGTTCGACAAGGCGCGTCGCCAACTCAGGCGATATGCGGTCATCGAAGTTCTCGATATGAACATTCCCCAAATCCTCAGACGCCACATCGCCGAATTCGTCCTCGTCCGGCGGCGGTATTTCGAGCACAGGGAAATTTGAGTCGAAGGTGGCCCTCAGAAGATCACGATGCTCCTCAAGCGACTCCGGCAATTCAGGATCTTGTTCCATGTCCGTCGAAAGCAGCAAGTACAAGCGAAAAACAGATTGCAATTCCTCATTAGTTAAAGGCAAATACTGGGCTATCTCAAGACAAGCAGACGATATACGCTCCCAAAGCTCGACCTCTCTGGTGGGATGGGCATCTCGCTTGAATCCATCCAGCCATTGATCCATCGTCAAGGGGTGCACCGCGAGGAGGGCAGCTCGTATCAGGCGAATTCGTCCGACGAGATCTCTCGGAAGGGTATCATGGCGATGCGGCGCAGCCATGAGCTCGGTGATTTGAACCGTTTTCTTGGTGGCCCGTCGTCGAGCTAGCTCATATGCCGCCCGTCGATGGAGACGAGTGAGCAACTCCGGGTTCACGACTTCCAGAATCTCAACACACGCCTCAAGTATGTGCGTGGCAACGGGGGGCGAAGAAATAGCTATAGCCTTCTTGTCGGCAAGCGGCGGACTGTAGGCCAGAATATCGTCGACTTCGACACCAAACCACGCCGGCAAGACGACCTTCGGACCAGCCAACTCTCGTGCGGTAAGGCCTCGTAATTCATACTCGGTCCATCGCTTTTGCAGGAAAGCTTGAGATATTATGACCACGCCAAACCGAGATCTAGCGAGGCCCTTGTCGATAGTTCTAGTGAGACTATCGCCCGCCTTTAATTCAAACTGATCCCACCATACACGTAGGCCGAACTCCGAAAGAGTGTCGACCAAGGGCTTCACCAGTCCATTTCGATCCTCACTCGCATACGAGATGAAGAGGTCCCATTGGAACTTGGAATCGTCAGATGACATCGAGACTCCTTATCATCATCGCCGCTGTCACTCAGGCATGAGGTTCCGGATTAAAGAGCGCTTCCCGTTCTCGATCCACTTTCAACCGAGCCTGGTAATAGACCTTACCAACCGAAGACCAGGCCAGCGGCAACGTCACCGCCCGTGGCGGGTTGATTGATCAACTGCACTCCATGCCCCCACAGAACACGAACTCGCCGTGTTGTAGCGCAATCGATGGCATCCCAGTCTCCTGCCCAGTGCGCTGTAGCACCGACGGCGCGGTGCCGGCTCGTCCACGCAGACAACCAGCGTCGCCGATCGTGATCACCGCCCGTGGCGGCCCTCGTAAGCTTGCCAGCCCGATTACCCTCAGCGCACCCGGCTTCCTCCGGTGATACCTGAAGAGGCTCCACGCGCCTTGACAAACGGCCCGGATGGAGCGTTCATCGAGTGGCGGGGGTCGATCGGTTGCGACAGGCACCGACCGTGACCAGCCCGAACATCTGGGCTGTACCGCCGCGACCGAGAGATCCGTCGAGTCGCATGGAGGCGTATCGCGGCAGCCGAGGATGAGCAGGAGCTGCCGGTTGGGAAGACCGTGGCTCACCGCTCACCCCGGTCGCGATCCCGCCGGCTGACCAGCTCGGTCGAGATCGTCCGCGTCCGAGGCCCGGACGCGGCACATCTGGCCGAGGTCCAACTCGAAGCGATCAAGGAGGTTCTGTCATGGGCGCGAAGCCAACAACGCACGGAAAGGCCGCACGACGAGGACTGGGCGGCGTGATCACCGCCGAGCCGGCATGCCAGCTCGACGCTAGGCCGCCCGGCCTCCATACCCGCACACCACACCCAGCGATACCACCTTGACCAAGGAGCGTTTATGCACCCGCCAGAACCTGGCAAGGCCAGGCACCCAGCAGCCAACGTCCACCGCCAGGACCCGACCCGGCCCAGGGTCGCCGTAGCGTTCCTGGCCCGAGTCTCCACCGACGACCAGCAAGACCCGACCCTCTCCCTGCCCCGCCAGCTCGCCAACTGCGAAGGCGCGCTCCCCGAGGGCTGGGAGATCTCTGCCTACTTCTGGGACATCGAGTCCGGCCGCACCGCCCTGGAACGCCGAGGCCGCGGACGCGCCCACGAGCACATTGACGTCCCGCTCCCCCGCGACGGCGGCCTGCAAGACCTCCTCGCCGAGGCCGAACACCCACGCCGCCGCTTCGACGCCGTCATCTGCGAGTCCATCGACCGGCTCGCCCGCCGCACCTACATCGGCACCCGCATCGAGCACGACCTGGAACAGGCGGGCGTCCGCCTCTACGCCGCCGACGAGCCCATCGACCCGCGCGGCAAGCGGTCGACCGGGCTGCTGACCCGCCGGGTCAAGCAGGGCGTGGCCGAGTGGTACGTCACCGACATGCTCGAACGCGCCTGGGACGGCTTCAAGGTCCACACCGGCCAGGGCTGGAACATCGGCAAGCCGCCATACGGCTACGCCGCCGACAAGATCCAGCACCCGGTCCCGGCCAAGGCCGCCGAAGGGCAGACCAAGACCCGCCTCATCCCCGACCCGCAACGCGCGCCCGTCGTCGGCTACATCTTCCGGCTCCGAGTCGTGGAGCGGCTCGGCTACGACGCCATCGCCGCCCGCCTCAACGCCGACCCCGGCCAATACCCAGTGCCGGAGCCGACGAGTGCCAAGCGACGGCGAGGCACCTGGTCCGGCTCCGCCGTACGGGAGATCCTGCACAACCCCAAGTACACCGGCTTCATGGTCTGGAACCGCCGCGCCACCAAGCAAGGCGGCAGGGTCAAACCCGCCCTCGGCGTGGGTCTGGTCCGCCGAGCCCACCCACGAGGCGCTCGTCAGCCGCGAAACGTTCGAACAAGCGGCCCTGGTCTCGCAGACCAAGCGCAACTCCCGCGCCGCAGCCGGACCGAACACCGCCCACCGGCAGACCAAGCGCGGCTACCTGCTTCGCTCGTATGTCCGATGTGGAGTCTGCGACCAGCGCATGTTCGGCAAGACCCGGCACGGCCGCGCCTACTACAACTGCTACCCGGCCAACAACAACGCCGACCGGCTCAGCCTCTACCCCGCCGACCACCCCAAGGCCATCTACGTACGCGAGGACGCCCTCACCGAAGCCCTCGACCACGTGATCGCCACCCGCGTCTTCGGGGCAGACCGCCGCGCCTTTATCCGCGACGGGCTCGCGAGGAAGAAGCCCGACACCGGCAGCCGGCGCAAGGCGCTCCTCCGAGCGCAGATCGATGACCTGACCGCACGCCAGGACCGGCTCATCACCGAGTTGGAGACCGCGGACGACCGGGCCTTCCGCGACCGGCTACGCCAGCGCTTCGACGTCCTCGAAGCCGAGCGCGCCGACAAGACCGCCCAGCTCCACGACCTGGAGACCACGGCGAAGCCAGAACCCGCCCAGGAGATTGACCTGCTCGACGGTCTGCCCATCCTCGACGACATCGCCATCACCCAGGCGCCCGAGGCGATCCAGCGCAAGCTCTACGACGCCTTCCAACTCCAGATCCACTACGACCGCCCCGACCAGGCCCGCTTCCGGCTCGTCCTCACCGACGACACCGCCGACGCGCTGGCCGCCGCCACGACCGGCGGGATCGTCACCGACCTGGCCACGGCCCGTGCCCATAAGGATCGGACCCCGCCGGGGGCACATCTGACAACCGCATTTCCGCTGGTCAGCGCGTTCCCTTGCGCTTGCCTACGCGACTGACAACGCATAATGTCTGGTCAGCGGACCGGTCTGCGCGCAGGTTCGAACCCCGGTACGCGAGGTGTCAGGCGGAACGCGGCGGACGACACAGGCAATGCTCGGACGCCCCAAGCCGACTAACAGGCGGCTACCGACGAGCCGACGGATGCTCCTCTGGCCTGCACTGTTAGCTGTTGTCAGGTACTGACAGGTGCGGACCGCGTTCGAACCGCCTGACCACCACCGTCTGAGTAGCAGCCGTGCAGTACAAGTGCTGGTATCTCTCCAGGTCCGACAGCGAGAGGCTCACACGACGTCTCGCGATGAGCACGTCGGCGAGGCCCGTGCCGATGCGGCGCAGCCCAACCATCGAGGTTCGATTCGTGAACGTCTGGCTGACCACCTCGGCCTGCGGCACGGGTGCATGAGCTGCAACGCCGCCTGCCCGGCCCCGCGGGGTGCTGGAGAGCGAGCATTACTTGCCGGTACGCGGCCCGGTGCTGCCCGGCCACCCCTGGGACAACAACAGCCCGCTGGACCGCAAGGAGTACCTGCTACGCGTGCTCCGCCGCGTGCCGGGAATGATCGGAGGCATGGACTTCCGCGCGCATGCGTAAGCGCGGCCGGGGTGAGGGGGGTGACTATATTGGTAGCCGCCCTCACCCAGCGCCGGGGAGTATTATGCGACCGCTTATCGCCGTAATCGGAAGTATGGAACCCGGGCGGGTGTACGACCCGCCTGCGGAAGACGCCGTTCAGGTGGACGAGGCAGCCGCCGCGATGGGGCGGGAATTGGCGGCGAAGAACTGTCGGATTGTTGTCTTTTCGAGCCGCCCCCAATATGTAGAGCGCGCCGTGGTGCGCGGTTTCGTCGAATCTGGCCAGGCGCGCCCCGGCTCGGTGGAGGTACGCGCGCGGTTCGGCGCCGATACCGCGTTCGAGGAGATGAACCGGCACCCTGAGGCGTTCGCGGTCCGCCCTGAGCCGGCCGGCGACTGGGAGGTGGCGTTCTATCGGTCGCTGCTCACTGTCGACGGCGTGCTGCTGGTCGGCGGCGGCCGGGCCACGTTCGCGGCCGGGCTCATCGCCCTGTCCCGGCGCGTCGCCATCGCGCCGGTGGCCGTCTTCGGCGGTGCCGCGCTTCGGATCTGGCGCCGGTTGGAGGGCAGCGGCACGTACGCAGCTGAGGACGATATCGCGGCGCTGGCACAGCCCTGGGCAGCCGACAGCGCCGCCGGTGTGGTCGCCGTGCTCCTCGCTCAGCACCAGCGGCGGGTGGCCGCTGAGGCACTCAGCCGCCGGGGCGAGGCGTCTGCCCGGCGGCGCACGGTGGCGGCGCTGGTCGCCGCCTTGGTGCTGCTTCTGCTGGCCCTGGCGACCATCCCGTTGGCCTTCGCCCTGCCCATAGGCATGTGGACCGGCCTGACGGTGCTGGTCACAGCCGCGCTCGTGGCGTCTATCTGGGGCGCGGTGATCCGTAACGCCTACGACGGCGGCGCTGAGTGGCTGCGCGCTGCGGCGCTCGGTTCGGCGGCCGGCAGTATCGCGTTCCTGCTTTTTGTCGCGGCGCAGATGGCCACGAATCCAAACCTCCTCACGGGGGACGGCGCACGGCGGCTGATCTTCTTCGTCCTCGCGATCGGCTTCATCGGTGGCTTCACCTCCGAGGTGGTCTACCGCAAGCTGCGTGACCAGGACGTGACGCAGACGCCGGTGCTGCCGCCGCCCGGCGTGTGACCAGCCAATGTTGCTCGCCGGTGATCGCTCCGACAGAACAGCTCGGCCCGTGGAGGTGACCGCGACCGTCGTCCACCTGGCGGCTGCCATTGATCAACGGCGGAGGCTTCGTCCCATGATCGGCGGAGTGGAGCGGGTCATCCGATCCGCCGACCACGAATGGGCACGCACGGTGAGAGAATAGGCACGAGGCGCATCAATGATCGGCATTTCCCGCCGTCCTGCACGCGCGGTTTCCCGTTGTCCATCGCGCCGGCACCGATACCCACTTGTTCCGCTTTCTTGACTTTGAGACGATGGGCATCGCTCCGGCGGCTACGGCCGGTGAAGTCGCGCGTTAAAGCGCGCCAAAGGGCGCGCTCATCACAACGATCGAGCCGAGTGCAATCAATGTGAGGACTTCCAGGTGTCGGACATCTTTGTCAGTTACCGGACCGACGACGAGACGGGCGTCGCGATTCTCCTCGACGAGAAGCTGTGCGAGCGGTTCGGCCCGGAGAGGGTCTTTCGGGACAACCGTTCCATCGGGCTGGGTCGCGACTTTCGGCCGGAGCTGTGGGGCCACCTCGCGAAGAGCACAGTGTTTCTCGTGGTCGCCGGACCGAGCTGGCTTGCCCGGGACGAACAGGGCCGGCGCCGCATCGACGACCCCGACGACTTCGTCCGCCGCGAGATCGGTTGGGCGCTGAAGATCGGCCTGCGGGTGGTGCCGGTCCTCGTCGGCGATACGCCCCAGCTCCGCGCCGACCAGCTTCCCGACGATATCGCCGAGCTAGCCCACCGGCAGTACCGCCGGCTCAGCAGCCGGGGCATGCAGCGCGAGATTCCGCTGCTGATCGACGACCTCGCCGCCATTCTCGACGCCGAGGCGGCCACCTTACCGCCCAGACCCCGCCCGACCGACCCGGGCGCGGAGGCACCACGGCGCGGCACCGTGGCCGTGCTCCGCCCCGACTCCCTCGACCCGGCCGCCGCGGCGGCGCATGTGTCGGCCTTGCGCGACGCGATCGACCTCGCCGCCGACGACGCCAACATCCCCGGGGTGGAGACGGCCGAGCGACCATTCGGGCTCACCATGTTCGTCCCTATGGCGGTAGCCCCGATCCGCGTGATCTCCGGGTTCCTGATGTCGCTGGAGGCGGCGCTCACCGCAGGGCGCGCGCCGGACGGCGGTCCGCTGCGGGTAACGGCCGCAGTGGGGCACGGAACCGTCGGCCCCGGCCACGCCGACCTCCGCGACCAGCTCGCCCTGCTGCTGGGCCAGCCGGAGGTCGCCGCCGTGCGCCGCCGGGCCACGCGGGCCGGCCTGGTCCTGGTCGTATCGGACGAGTTCTACGACGGGGTGGTGCGGGCGCACCCTGAGGCCGCGGACCCCGCCACCTACCTGCCCGTGCCGGGGCCGGACGGTGAGCACCGCTCGTGGGTGCACGTGCCCGGTTACCCGTCCCCGCCGGGGATACGCACCGCACCGCAGGGCGGTATCCCGGCACCAACTCCGGGTAGTGGGGTCAGCTTCGTCAACTACGGACCGGTCAACGGCCCACAGGTCGGCCGTGACCTGCACGTCCACGGCGACTGGGTGAACCGCGACAAGTACGTCAACGGCGAGGCGGAACGCCGATGACCGCCCCCGCCGCACCCAGCGCCCCGGCCGGACCCGCGCAGGCGGCTCCCGCAGGCGGACCGGTGTCCGCCCCCTCCGCCCAGGCGGCTCCCGAGGCCGGTGGCGCAGCCGCCCCGCCCGCCACCGACGCTCCTGCCACCGAACCGGGCCAGGCCAGTGCACCAGCCGGCGACTCAGGCGGGCACGGCCCGGGAAAGGTCGGCGGCGCCGAAGCCGCGCACATCGATGCCGAACAGCCGGGCCGGGGCTCCAACCGCCACATGCACGAGCTCGGGGCCGACAGGCGCTTCGCCGGCGACGCGGTCGCCGGCGACAAGACCGTCTACAACCTCTTCGACGGGCAGAAGAGCGCACCACTGCGGCCGCTGTCGCCGTCGCAAGAAGGCTTCGTCCGCTTCACGTTCGTCGCCCCCAACGGGTGGGACGACCTCCGCGTGGACTTCCGCGACCGCCGTACGGTGCTGCTCTGCGGCGCACCCGGTCACGGGCGGAAGACGATGGCGATCCGGCTGCTGCAGACCGTCGAGGCTGCCGTCATCTACGAGCTGGACCCTCGCGTCGATCTCGCCCGCATGGCGGAGCGCCTCGCCGGCCAGCCGTTCGCGCGCGGGACGGCATTCCTGCTGTGCCAGCCGGAGGACATCACCCGCCTCGACGCGTACACGTTCCAGAGCATCGAGGCAGCGCTGACCGCCGCCGACGCCCGCCTGGTCGTCACGATCGGTCCCGAGGCCCAACTCCGCGACGACGGTCTGCTCCGCTACCAGCTGCAGCTGCCCGAGGCACCCGCCCGGCGGGAGATCCTGCTCCGGCACCTGACCTACCGGCTGGAGGACGACGAGGACCGCGCCGCGGAGATCCTCGAGCCCGAGGAGGTGGAGGCGCTGGTGGCCGAGACGCTCGAGCGAGACGGCATCACCTGCGAGGTCACCGCGCACCTGGCGACACTGCTCAGCCGCGAGGGCGACCGCGTGGACGCCGCCCGGATCCGCGCCCAACTGCGGCGCCGGCACACCGACGAGTTCGAGATGTGGTTCGACGGTCTCGCCGACCTGGAGCTTCGCTGCTTCGCGATCGCCCTAGCGGCGCTACACGGGCTGCCCTACGAGGAGGTGGCCCGGGCAGCCCGCCTGCTTTACGACCGGCTCTGCGACGGCGGGCCGGTGACGCTGGACGACGATTCGACGCTCCGGGTCACCGGCACTGACCCGTTCCACAACGCCCCGGCCCGGCTGCTGCGTGCGCTGCAGGCGCGAACGACCGAGACCACCGTGGTCACCGACTACGGGCGCGCGCCGGCGACCACGATCTCCTACCTCGACCCGGAGTACGCCAAGCGGGTGATCGAGCGGGCGTGGCGGAGCCACCGGATCCAGGATCACCTCCTCGACTGGCTCCGCGACCTGGTCACCTCCCGGTCCGATCAGGTACGTGTCTACGCCGGCACGACGGTCGGCGCGATCGCATGCGTCGCCTTCGAGTACGTGCGCCGTAGCGTCCTGCAGCCGTGGGCGGACAGCGACGAGCTGCACGACCGGGAGGCGGTGGCCGACGCGCTCCGGGTGGCGTCCGGCGTGCCGGCGCTGCGGCCGGCGGCCGTCTGGCTCGTCGACGGCTGGTACCGGAGCGGCAACGTCAACATGCAGTCGACGGCGGCGATCGCGCTCGGCACCCGGCTCGGCGAGACCGACACCACCCGGTCGGTCCGCGCGCTGGAGCGGCTCACCAAGGTGGACGACTTCGCCGTCCGGCTGGGTATCTGTCGTGGCTTCAGCTCGCTGCTGGTCAAGGACCCCGAAGGGCTCGTCCCGCTTTTTTACGGGGTGGTCGAGCGGTGCCTGGCCGACCCGAGGCGAGCGGTCACCGCGCAGCTAACGTTCCTGCTGGTCGCCGGCGACCTGCTCACCGACGTGCACCATCCCGACGGCACCATCGTTCGCCACCCCACACTCCTGCACCTCGCCCAGCGCCACGCGCACCTGCGGCGACCGCTGTTTCTTTTCTGGGCCCGCGCGCTCGCCGGCGGCAGCTGGATCAACGTGGCCCACATAGTGCTGCGCTACTGGGCGGCGTACGCGGAGTCCAACCCGGACATCCTGGATGCCCTCATCCGGATGGTCCGGGCGGTCAACCAGATCGACCCCATGGCCGGAGCCGCGATCCAACGCCTGGCCCGCAAGTGGAACGGCGACGAGGAGCTGATCCCGATGCCGAACGTCGGGCGGGCGGTGGGCGGCGTGCTCAACCCAGAACCCCTCGAGAGGTGAGCCAGCCCGTGACAGTTCCGCTGATCCTCAGGTCCGGGCCGGTGACCCGGCTCGACCGGAACCAGCGCACCCGTGACCCCAACATCGCCGTCGTCTACGCCACGGCGGACGGCCGGCTCGAGCTGCTGGACGACGGGCGGCCGGTAGGCCTCGCCGACCAGGTGACCGGCCGCTTCCGCAAGCGGTACGAGGTCGACATCGGCGACCACCAGCACACCGTCGAGCTGCGCACATCCCCGCCCCCGGCACAGGGTGGCGTCTACTACTTCCAGACCTTCGTGAACATCGGTTTCCGGGTGACGGATCCGATGCAGGTGGTGCGCCGGAACGTCGACGACGGGCTCAAGGTCGTCACCGACTACCTCATGGCCGCCTTGCGCGACATCACGGCCGCGTTCCCGATCGAGGCGGCCAAGGAGGCCGAGGACGCGGTCAACGCCCGCTTTCGACACGGCGTGACGATCGAGGGCTACCTTGAGCTGTACCTCTGCCGGACCCGACTCCAGGCCGACCCGGCGGCGGTCGAGTACCTGCGGCGCGAACAGGACGCCAAGTGGGACAACCAGGCGAAGGTCGCCGAGCACGACCGCGACGCCGACGACGCCCAGCGGCAGAACAGCCTCGACCTGATCCGCCAGGGCGGCTCCCTGGAGCAGCGCGCACGCGAGCGGGATGCGCTGGCCGGCCGCCCGTTCAGCATGCAGGACCTGCTCGCGCTCCACATCGAGAGCAATCCCGGTGACACCGCACGGGTAATCGAGATGGCGGTCGACATCGAGGCGCGCCAAGCGGCGTACCGCGAGGAGGCCGAGAAGCGCAACTGGGAGCGGTTCCGGTACCTCGCCGACAAGAACCTGGTGCAGCCGCCGGAGATGGGACAGGTCCGCGAGGGAGTGCTGAGCGGCGTGGCGCAGCCACCACCGATCGCGGCGACCTCGTCCGGCAACGGCTGGGACGACCCGCTCCCCGACCCGCACCATCCCGGCGCCGCACCCGGCCCGGCCGACCTGCCCGGCCTCATCCCGGTATACCTGGTCGTTGACGAGTCCTCGGCGATGGCCGCCAGCATCGAGGCGCTCAACGCCGGCCTGCAGTCGCTGTACGGCGCGGTTACCGGAGACCCGGAGATCGCGGAGGTGGTCCGGCTCGCCGTCGTGAGCTACGCCGACGATGCCGCAGTACGGATGGCTCCGCATGCAGCGCGCAGTCGCGCTCAGCTGCCGGCCTTCACCGTCGGGCCCGGCCCGGCCCGGCTGAGCGCGGCGTTCGAGCTGCTGCGGGAGTGCGTATCCCGCGACGCCACCGCCCTCAAGCGGGAGACCTCGTCCCTGCGCCGCCCCCAGGTACTGCTGCTCTGCGGAGGCCAACCCGCCGACGATCCGCAGTGGATGAGCAGTCATAACGCGCTCGTCGACCGTGCCAGCCAGCGGTACGCCCCCGAGGTGACCGCTTGCGGGGTCGGCTCCGCGCCACCGGCGACCGTGCTCGGCATCGCCACCCAGCCCGAGCTGGCGTTCGTCGACCAGACCGGCGACCTCGTCGGCGCGGTCGACCGGTTCTGGGCGTTCGCGCGGCGCCGCGTCGCCGAGTACGGCCGCGCCGTCCTCGACGGCGACCAGAACCCCCTCGTCACCAGCCCGGACGGCTTCCGCCCCGCCGCCGAGCCGGCCGCCACACCGACCCGGGGGGAGTGACCCACCATGCCGGACGTACGCGGGCAACTGCTACCCATCTACGTGCTCGCCGACGAGTCGGGATCGATGCGGGACCTGATCGGCGAGCTGAACACCGGACTCAAGGCCCTGCACGCCGCCCTGCTCGCCGAGCCGATGGCCGCGGCAAAGGTGCGCTTCACCCTCATTGGCTTCTCCGACACCGCGGTGCTGCGGATGCACCTCGCCGACCTGCGCCACGCCGCCGAGCTCCCCACCCTCGGGTGCCGCGCCGCGACCAGCTACGGCGCGGCCTTCCATGCGCTCCAGGAGCAGATCCCCGCCGACATCCAGCACCTCAAGGGGCAGGGGTACGAGGTGCACCGCCCGGCCGTCTTCTTCCTCAGCGACGGGCAGCCCAGCGACGGCAACCGCTGGTTTCCGATCCACGACCGGCTCGTCGATCGCGCGCAAACCATCGGCGCGCCGAACATCATCGCGTGCGGCATCGGCGAAGCGAAGCCGCCAACCATCCTGCGGGTGGCGACAAGGCCCGAGTACGCGTTCGTGTCCATCGCGGGTGCCGACGTTGGGCAACCGATCGCGAGGTTCTGCGCGGCGCTGACCCGCAGCATCGTCAAGTCGAGCAGGTCGATGGCGGACGGCAGGGCCGAGCTGTACGTCGACCGGCCCGAGGGCTTCCACATGGCGATCGACGTGGTCTGAGCATGAGTTTGATCCACAATCCGCCAGGACCTGACCACTGGGCACCGATCGTGGTCGACGAACCCACCTACCCGTACGACCCGCGCCCCGCCCCCGGGCGGCAGCCAGACACGATCTGCGACGGCTGGACCACGCCCGACCTCGTGGTGCGCATGGCCTCGGTACGTGGCAACAGCCACCGGCACGCCGGGCAGTACCGGCAGGACGACGCAGGCGTCGTGCCGCACCCACCGTCCGGGGCGGTGCTCTTCGCGGTGATGGACGGGGTGTCCAGCGCGCCCCTGGCGCACTTCGGTGCCCGCATCGCCGGACAGGCCGCCCTCGAAACGCTCGCGCACCTGCTGGATGGGGGCGGCGGCCGGGTCGACTGGGGCGAGGTGCTGAGGGCCGCCGCCGACGCGCTGCTGCACCACCCCCTCCACGGCCTGCGCCCAGGCGAGACGCCCACCGACGTGGAACGCCGGCTCGGCACCACGATCGTCACCGGAGTCGTCCGCCCCACCCGGTCCGGCCTCGTCGCCACCATGGTCCGGGCCGGCGACTCCGGGGCCTGGCTGCTGCACGGCTCCCGGTACGTGTGCCTCTTTGACCCCAAGGGCGCCGGCCGGGCGACGGTTAGCTCCGCAGTCGCCGCTCTGCCGCGGATCCCGGCCCGGATAGAACGAGTCGAGGCGCCGGTGGCGCCCGGGTCTGTATTGCTGGTCGGCACAGACGGCATCGGCGACCCGCTCGGCGACGGCACTGGGCTGATCGGCGCGCTTTTCGCCCAGGTGCTCCAGCGGCCGCCGCCGCTGCTGGGCCTCGCCCACGCGGTCGACTTCTCCCGCGACACGTTCGACGACGACCGCACGCTGGTCGCGATCTGGCCCCGCCCCTGACCGGCCACGCCGGCCCGTACACACACGCCGGCCCGTACACATTGGACAGCGAATGAGCGTATCCATCGGCGCACCAGTCAGCGCGCCACGCCTAACCACCGTCCGCGAGCTGGGCGTGGGCGGGCAGGGCACGGTCACGCTGGTCGAGGCGCCGGAGCTCTTCCCGGGGCAGCTGGCCTTCAAGGAGTACCCACGGGCGACGCTCGAGGAGGCGGACGTCGCACTACTGGGCCGGCTGGTGGGCCTGCCCGCGCGGGCCGGCGACGAGCTGCGCACCCTCCTGGACGAGCGCGCCGCTTGGCCGGTCGCCACGGTGCATCGCGGTGACGCCGTGTGCGGGTTCCTGATGCGGCCGGCGCCGGCGGAGTACCTCGCTGAGCTGAGGCTGCCGGATGGGCGCCGGCCTCACCTGCTTGCGATGGAGTTCCTGCTCAACCCGCCCGAGTACATGTGGAGCATCGACCTCCAGGTCACCGAGCGCATGCGGCTGGGACTGCTGCGCGAGCTGGCGGGGATGCTCGCCGTACTGCATCGGGAGCGGATCATCGTCGGTGACCTGTCCCCCAAGAACATCCTCGTCGCGCTGCGGCCACCCCGCTGCTTCCTGCTCGATTGCGACGCTATGCGGGTCGCCGGCGAGTCAGTGCTTCCCCAGTTCGAGACGCCTGACTGGCGGCTGCCGGCGGGCGAGGAACTAGCCACGCCGGCCAGCGACCGCTACAAGTTCGGCCTGCTCGCAGTACGGCTGCTGTTGGCCGACCAGGCCGCGGGCGATCCCGGGCCGCTGCGCGCCATTCCCGCGCTCGTCCCACTTGCCGACCTGGCCGCGCGCAGCCTCGCCGCGCCACCTGTACGGCCAGACTGGAATGAGTGGCTCACCGCGCTGGACGCCGCCCTGCCGCTGGCAAGCGATGCCCTTCCCGCCCCGCCAGCGCTACCGGTATCCGCCCCTCCTACCACTACGCCGCCGATGCCGCCGTTCGGACCGCGGCCTGCGCCGCCGCGTCCCGCTGGCACCGGATGGACGGGAGCCAAGACATTCGCCCTGGTGATGGCGGTCACCGCAGTGCTGGTGCTCCTCCTGTGCGTCGCTGCCAACGGCGGCGGGGAGAGCGAGGCCGGCCCCACCGGTAGAACGGACCAGTTCACAACGGGCGAAGGCACGCCCGGGTACCAAGGCGACACCGGGTCCGGCGCCCCCGCTGGGCCAACCCCTGAGCGGCCGGATGGCGTCGGCATCGTCGGCGTACACACAGCCAACGACGATCCTAATCTCATCGCCGTGGCGGGGTTCTTCGACAGGTACTTCCGAGCGATCAACGACAAGGATTGGGCGGCCGTGCTTTCGCTCTACGCCCCAGAGGGGGTGATCGACCCCGGCGACGAGCGGCACCGCGCGTCGTTCATCAAGGCGATGTCCACGACGCGAGACGAAGACATCCACGTGGTGTCGGTGGACTCCACCGTCGACCCGGTCATCGCCCGGGTTAGATTCGTCAGCAACCAGAGCCGTGGGTACGGGCCCAAGAACCGGCCGGACGAGACCTGCACCCGCTGGGACGTCACCTACGCCCTGACCCGGCACGGCGACGACTACCGGGTCTACCGTCCGCAGCGCGCCAGGAATCAGCCCTGCTGAGCACCGGACCTCGGGCGCACCGCTCCCCACCGGCTCTCGTGGAGGCGCAACGACAGCCTGGCCGCGACCGGATCGCCGGGGCGGCGTCGCAGCACCGCCGCCAGCCGGCGCAGGTCGGCCGCGACCGTCGCGGACCGGACCACCGCCTGCGCGTCCAGCACCTGATCCGTCAGCTCGCCGGCCTCCTGCATGCGCCCGCATGTGGCGAGTGCCAAGGCTTGGCGGGCCGCGAAGCGGGCGCGGGCCCGGGTAGCGTGCGCCGGGATCCGGCTCACCGTGTCGCGCAGCACCTCCGCCGCCCCAGCCGCGTCGCCGAGTTCGTACAGCGACCAGCCGGCCGCCGCCTGCGCGTGGTCAGTGACGTTGGCGCTGCCGATGACGGCCTCCCGCTCGCCCGGCGGGTCAGCCGCGAGCAGCTCGCGAGCCACGTCGAGCGCACGGAAGCAGTCGTCTCGACGGTTGGCAAGCGCGTGGCCCTGCGCCTCACGCTGCTCGGCCAGGCCACGGATGCGCGGGCGGCACCGGGCCCGCCGCGCACGCTGGGCCGCGCTGATGGTCTCGTCCGCTTTCCCCTGGTACATCGCGATCAGCGCGTAGCGGACCAGCGCGTACGCGGCCATGTCGCCCTCGTCGCCGGCCGCCGCCGCGTAGCGCACTGCCTGCCTGGTCCACCAGCGCGCACCGTCGTCGTCGCCGCACTCCTGCGCCATCCACCCGGTGTACTCGGCGTAATCAGCGACCAGCGACAGGGCGCGCCGGCGGTCGGCACCTCGGCATTCGCCGGCGAACAGGCTGAGGGTGTGCGCGTGCGAAACCAGGGTGGGCATCAGCATCCGCGCGTCCATGACCTGCCCGAGCGCCCGGGCTTGCGCGTACCACGACCGGAACGTCTCCAGCACCGAGCGGCCCGGGGCGGCGTGACCCTCGCCCGCCGGCTGGAACGGCCGCTCGGCCGCGCCGGCCAGGCCGGCCGCGCTCAACAGGCCGGTGGCGAACAGTTCGCGCCGGCTGGCCATGAGGAACCGTGCCTTGTTGTCGTCGTACCGGCCCAGGTCGTACACCAGCACCTCGCTCGCCTCATCACGGGACGGGCCGGAGGCCTCGTCCTCGCCATCGGCCACGAGCGAGGCCAGCGCGCCGTCGCACCCGAGAGCCGCGTCGCAGAGACGGGCGAGGTCTGGACTTGCCCCCTTCACGCCGTTCTCGACCTTGCTCAGGTGGCTCTTGCTGTAGTGCACGAGCTTCGCGAAGGCGTCGAGGGAGTATCCTGCCTCGACCCTCCGGCGACGCAGTTCCACGCCGAACAGCTTGCTTCTCCGCTCCACGAACCTCACCACGTTTCCCGTTGTCGCCTCGCACCATCCTCATGCGACAGACAACCTCTCTACCACGACGCCCGTCGTCAGATATCCGATCGCGGCACCGCCAGCCCCGCCGCACCGCCCTCGGGCGCGATCGAGCGGGAGCGATCAGGCGGTCGGCGGCTGGCGGTGCGTCGGCGGCGGGCCGGACCCGCCGGTTGCCTTCATCGTGGAATCTTTGGATGGGCCTACAAGGGGTCCGGGGACTGTGCCGATGGAGGGTGTGCGGGGTCGGCATGTGCATACGCGAAGGTGACACGCTGGTCACACACACCCGGTCGCGCTTGCCCACCCAGGTGCGCGTGGCCACTACCCGGTGGCGCATCGAAAGCGTTCCAGACTAGCAAGACGCCACCAGGGTTGGATGAGCACCCCGTCCGCCGCAGGGACTCCTGGACCGACACACCACCCTGGTCATGCTCGCCCACGCCATCCTGGCCATGATCGCCGCCCGTGGACGCACCCGGACCCGTCCCAGCGACCAGAAGCTGATCCCATTGACCGTCAACGAGATCCGCCGCCTGTTCGCCAAACGCTTCGCCGCCACACCGCACACCATCACCCACTGGCTGGCTGGTCCCGCTGGCGCTGCCTATACCAAAGGCCCGCGCCAAACCAGCCACTATCGACGCCGCGGCCAACTCGCTGATCGACCAGCACCTGCATGACGAACTCCGGCTGGAGTGTTCGCTAGGACGTCCTCATCGGATACGACGCGATCGCGATCAAGTCGGCGACGACCTGGTCGAGCGGTCGGCTGGCATCCAACTCATGCATGCAGTTCGCTCTGAGTACCGGCTCGATCCTGGCGGGACCTCCAAGATCATCGCTCGTTCCACCGGCGCCTTCCCGAACGGGTCGACACGGCCACCCGAACGAGCACTTCCGGGCCGGCCACGGTCGTCCAAATGGCGTACCGGTCTTGCCCAGGGAACACGCCTACTAATCCCATAGAGCCAGGGCCAAGCCGCATCCGAAAGGAGGCCCCGGCCGCGCGCCGGCCCGTCGCTCACCCTAAGCCGGATAGGCGCCTGAGTAGGCTTGGAGGCGCCTCCTCTAGTTGGGCCGAGAAGACGGGCTCAGGCTCCCCGCGGCGGCAGCGGCCACGTGCCGTCCAGCACGACGAACGTCGGATCGCTGCTGGTCATGCCGCGTTCCCATGTTGTACGGGACCCGCCGGGGGCACCACCCATCCGACCAGCGCAAACAGCGCCGCTGATCAGCCCGACCCACACCTGCGTTGCTGCGGCGGCGGACTGCCTTACCCGCCAGTAAGCCGAGGTGGTGTAGCTCACGGGCGATTCTTCAGCGCCCCCCGCAACGCGGAATCCAGGGATCCATCGCCGATGCGTTAGTCGCGCGCGGCATCAGGAGAGGGCCAGGCCACGGACCGGTACCTCGATGTACGGCCAGGCCGACGTCGCTGCCGTGCTAAAGAGCCTCGAACCCGGGGCAAGCGCCAAGCGGCGGACGCAGCCGAAGCGGGCGGTTCAGCCGCGCAAGGCTGGCCGACGGCGCGGGCGAGCGGAGCCGGTGGTGCAGCCACGTTCCGAGATCTGCCCCTCGTGCGGCATCGCAGTGCCGTTACAGGGCCAGTGCGGCTGTTCGTGAGAGGCCAGCGTGCCGCCGCACAGCACCGCGGCGCTCACCATCAGGTACAGGCCGAGGGGCTTGATGTTCGTCCACAATGCTGTGTCTTTCTTGGACAGTGCGCGGGAGACGACCGCTGCGCCCCAGGTGCGCGTCGAAGAAGGCGGCGCCATCAGGTCGCCGCCTGGCCCGTCGAAGTACCTTGTTGTGGTGCGCACGGCGCGGCGGCCGGGCTCGTCGCTCCGGCGGAGAGACTTCTGGGGGCACAGATGATCATCGCGGGGCGCTTCAACGGGCCGCCTGGGTCGGGAAACGGCGGCTACAGTGCGGGCACGTTCGGTGGAGGCACGGCGCGGGAGGTGACGTTGCGGATGCCGCCGCCGCTCGACACGCCGCTCACCGTGGTCGGCGACCGGATCCAGACCTCCGAGGGCGCCGTGGTGGCTGAGCTCGCGCCGGCCGGCCCCATCACCGTCGTGGTCCCACCGATCGGGTACGCCGACGCGGTGGACGCCGCCACGCGCTACGCCGGCTTCGCCGAGCATCCCTTCCCCACCTGCTACGTCTGCGGCCCCGAGCGTCCCGACGGCCTGCGCATCTTCCCCGGCGCGCTCGACGACGGCACCACCGCTGCCCCGTGGACCGTCCCCGATGACGTGTCCGAGCCGGTGGTCTGGGCGGCCCTCGACTGCCCCGGCGGCTGGGCGGTCATCCAGGGCGGCCGGCCGTACGTGCTGGGTCGCATCGCCGCCCACGTGGCCCACCTGCCCGCCCCGGGCGAGCGGTGCGTGGTGCGCGGCGCGCTCGCCGAGACCGAGGGGCGCAAGGCACTGGTGCACACGACGCTGTACGGCCCGGACGGCGACGAACTCGCCCGCGCCCGCGCCACCTGGATCGCCATCGCCCGTTGAGGCCCTGGCGGGGAGGGCCCGCGAGCCACCAACCACGCCGCAAGCCACCGAGCACAGGGAAGGTCACGAGCCACCGAGCACACCGCGAGCCACCAAGCACGGGGAAGGCCGCGAGCCAAAAAAGCGAGCCAGAAACACGGGAAGGCCGGGCGGCACCACCGCGCCGCCCGGCCTTTCGGAGATACCTCGTCAGCAGCTCAGGTTGCCGCCTGGGGTGGTGCCGAGGATCTGGACGAACCGCTGGTAGTTGTTGATGCGGCTCTGCACCTGGGCGGGGTTGCCGCCGTTGCACTCGATGGAGCCGTTGATGCTCCGGATCGTCTCACCGAAGCCGGCGCCGGTGACCATCGCGTTGTGCGGGGTCATCCGGCCGGGGCCGGTCTGCGTGTTCCAGTACCAGAGGGCCGTGCGCCAGGCGACCGACGCGTCGTTCTGCACCAGCCACGGGTTGGTGAGCAGCGGCAGGCCCAGCGCGTCGCCCGCGGCCTTGTAGTTGAAGTTCCAGCTCAGCTGGACCGGACCGCGGCCGTAGTACGCGGCCTGGCCGGCCGGGCAACCGTACGGCTGCGAGTAGTCGCAGTAGTGCGGGTAGTTGGCGGTGTTCTGCTCGACGATGTGCACCAGCCCGCCCGTCTCGTGGCTGGCGTTGGCGAGGAAGGCGGCCGCCTCCTGGCGCCGCACGGTGTCGGAGCCGGTGCGTGCGAAGGCGGGGAAGGCGCTCAGCGCGGCGACCAGGCCGGAGTACGTGTAGAACGAGTTCCGGTTCGGGAACATCTGGTTGAACTGCGCCTGGCTCACCACGAAGCCGTTCCCACCGGGGGGCGGCGTGGTCCCGGGCGGCTGGCCGCTACAGGTGTACGGGTCCCAGTACCAGGTGCTGATCGTGGGGTCGTAGCCCGGGTTGCCGTGCTCGGCGATGTAGTACTGGCCGTTGGTGTACCGGACGATCGCGCCGGCGTTGTACCACTGGCCGGCGACCCAGTTGGGGTGGTTGCAGCTACCGGACGGGGGCGGGGTGGTGCCGCCGCCGCATGTGCCCTGGTCGGCCCAGACGCCGGTGGTGCCAGGCGGGGCCTCGCCCTGGGTCCACCACTTCGCCTGCCAGTTGCGGCCGTTGTGGGAGGCCGTCATCCCTCCGGTGTAGACGGACGACGCCTGCCACGGCGCCGCGCAGGCGGCCGCGGACGCGGTGGTCATCGGCACGATCGCCGCCAGAGCACCACCGATCACCAGCGCCGCGACCGTCGCGATCGTGCGCACTCTGAACACGTGGTCACCTCCTCGATGTGTGGTCGTGACGTTCATCGATGAGGTGAGAGCGTAGCACGATAAATAAACTTTCCTAACAATTACCGTCAACGCGAGCCGACATCCGCCAGGCCCGAGACGAGCACGGGCAGCGATGGAGCATACGGAAGGATCGAGTTTCCGGAAGGGCAGTAGCCGAAAAGGACGCTTCGAGCGAACACACCGAGGGCCATAGACCGCTATAGTGACCTGACTATCGAAAAGTTTGCGGTAGTTAGTGAGGCAGCATGCGCCACCGCCACACCTCGGTCGCCGTCGCCTACATCGCCTTCGTTCTCGTCGGGATCAGCGCCGGCGTCAACGGCGTGCTGCTGGTCGCGCAGATGGACGACTACGGCGTCTCCCGCGCCACCATCGGCATCACCTTCTTCACCGGGTCGGCCGGTTTCGTGCTCGCCGGCGCCACCGCAGGCTGGCTCATCCACCGCTACGGCACGCGCCTCGCCCTCGCGGTCGGCGGCACGGCGTACGTGCTGGCCGCCCTCTACACCGCCACGCGGCCGCCGTTCGTGGCGTTCGTCGTGCTCCAGGTCGCCACCGGCTACGCGATGGGCACGCTCGAATCGGTGCTCAACGCGTACCTCGCCGCGCTGCCCAACGCGACCACGCTGCTCAACCGCCTGCACGGCTTCTTCGGCGTGGGCGCGCTGATCGGCCCACCGCTGGCCACCTGGATCACCGGATTCAACACCTGGCCCGCGGTGTGGCTGGCGCTCGCACTGGTGGCGGCGCCGATCACGGTGGGCTTTCTGGCCACCTACCCCCGGCATGGCGACGACCCCACGAAACAAGAGCAGACCACGAGGGAACGGTGGCTGCGCACCACACTCCGCCAGTGGGGCGTGCTGCTCGGCGCGATCCTGCTCGCCGTCTACGTCGGGCTGGAGATCGGCGTGGGCAACTGGGGCTTCAGCTACCTGGTCGAGGCACGCGACCAGGGCGAGGTGCTCGCCGGATACGGCGTGAGCGGATACTGGCTGGGGCTCACCGCCGGCCGCTTCCTGCTCAGCCCGATCGTGACGCGGCTCGGGCTGACCGCGGTGGGGCTGATGTACACCTGCCTGGTCGGCGTCACCGCCGCCGCGCTCTTCACCTGGCTGCTGCCCGGCACCGGCCCGGCCGTGGTCGGCCTCGTCCTGCTCGGCTTCTTCCTCGGGCCGATCTTCCCGACCGCGATGGCGGTGGTGCCGCGAGTCACCAGCGCCCGCCTGGTGCCCTCCGCGATCGGCGTGATGAACGCGGGCTCGGTGGTCGGCGGCTCCGCCCTCCCCTGGCTCGCCGGGGTCGTCGCGCAGAGGGCGGGCGTGTGGACACTCCTCCCGTTCACGCTGGTCCTCGCCCTTCTCCAGCTCGCCGTGTGGTGGCCGATGGCGCGGCTGGTCAAGGCCCGGCGGGCACCGGTCTCCCAGCCGGTTCACGCCGAGACGCTCGCGTGAGGGCGACCGCCGCCGTGCCGGTCGCCCTCACTGCGGGCTGGTCATAACCTCGACCCGAGTACGTTATTGAGCTGTTTCTATCCGTCCGCGCCCGCCATATCCTGCGGCTGCCGGTAATCCCGGCGCTCCCCTCGGTCCTAGGAGGTCGCGTGAGACCCTCGTCGATCCTGCGCGGGATGCTCGCCATCCCGCTCGTGGCGGCCGCGGTGGCCGTGCCCGCGTCGCCAGCAGTGGCCGCCGCCCCGGACATCTCGCTCGCCAACGTCAAGGCCCACCTCCAGCAGTTCCAGTCGATCGCCACGGCCAACGGCGGCAACCGGCGCGCCAACACCGCCGGGTACACCGCCTCGGTGAACTACGTGGCCAACCGGCTCACCGCCGCCGGATACACCGTCGTGCGGCAGAACTGCACCTCCGGCTGCACCTCCGGGGCCGGGCCAAACGTGATCGCGGACTGGCCGGGCGGCGACCCGAACAGCGTGTACATGTTCGGCGCGCACCTCGACGGCGTGGCCGCCGGCCCGGGCATCAACGACAACGCCTCCGGCTCGGCGATGCTGCTGGAGCTGGCGCTCACGCTCGCCGCCAGCAGTCCCAGCCTCACCAGCCACGTGCGCTTCGCCTTCTGGACCGACGAGGAGCAGGGGCTCAATGGGTCGGAGTTCTACGCCAACACGCTGCCCACCGCCGAGCGGGCGCGGATCCGCGGCTACTTCAACTTCGACATGATCGCCTCCACCAACGGCGGCTACTTCATCAACCGCATCACCTCCGGCGTGGGGCAGGTGCTGAAGGCGTACTACGACTCGATCGGCGTGCCGACCGAGGAGAACACCGAGGGCGCCGGCCGCTCCGACGACGCCTCGTTCAACGCGATCGGCGTGCAGACCTCGGGCGTGGCCGCCGGCGCCTCGCGCGTGAAGACGGCGGCGCAGGTAACGAAGTGGGGCGGCACGCAGAGCGCCTTCGACCCGTGCTACCACCGCGCCTGCGACACGTACCCGAGCAACATCTCGGACACGGTGCTGGACCGGGCCAGCGACGCCGCCGCGTACGCACTGTGGACACTCGCCACCGGCACGCCACCGGTGACCGTGTGGTCGGACACCTTCGAGACCGCGACCGGCTGGACCGCGAACGCCTCCGGCACCGACACCGCCACCGCCGGCCCGTGGGAGCGGGCCGACCCGGCCGCCACCAACTCCAGCGGCGCCAAGCAGCTCGGCACCACCGTCTCCGGCGTCTACGACCTGGTCACCGGCCCGCTGGCGGGCACCGACGCGGGCACGTACGACGTCGACGGCGGCACCACGAGTATCCGCTCACCAGCCGTCACGCTGCCCACCGGCGGCACGCTGGCGCTCTCGCTCTCGTGGTACCTGGCGCACGGCAGCAACTCCTCCAGCGCCGACTTCTTCCGCGTCTCGATCGTCCACAGTGGCGGTACGACAGCGCTCTTCACGCAGCCCGGCGCGGCTACCAACCGCAACGGCGCCTGGGCCACCGGGAGCTGGAACATCTCCGCGTACGCCGGCCAGCAGGTGCGCTTCCTGGTCGAGGCGGCGGACGCGTCCGGCGCGAGCCTGGTCGAGGCGGGCGTCGACGACGTACGCGTCACCCGGACCTGAGGGTCCAGCCCGCGACGAGCGCTCCCCCGGGGCGCTCGCCGCGGAGCAAGGGATGCGGCCCGACCAGACCCACGACGTATCGCCGCCCGGGAGGGCTAGCTGGGGCCGGCGCGCGTGATCGTGACGCGCAGCAGGACCCGCTCGTCGCGCTCCATCGTCGCGCGGTAGTCGTCCCAGTCTGGATGCTCGCCGGAGATGCGGCGGTAGTAGTCGACGAGCGGCTCCATCGCCTCGGGCAGGTGAACGATCTCCGCCGTGCCCTCGACGTAGACCCATTCGCCGTAGAACGCGTCGGTCATGACGCAGAGCACGACGCGCGGGTCGCGCGCGATGTTGCGGGTCTTGACCAGCCGCTCGCGCGCGCTGATCACGACGTGCCCGGCGCTGTCGACGCCGACGGTCACCGGCGACATCTGCGCCCGCCCGTCGGCGTGGTAGGTGGTCAGCACGGCCCGGTGGTTGCGCTGGATGAACTCGCGCGCCTTCTCGATCTCCACGCGTGCCAAGGCTACGCGCCGGCCGGCGCGTCGCGTCATCGCCGCCAGGGGGTGCGGGGCGGCTGGCTGCACTGGCCGCTGAAGCAGGTGACCATCCGGTGCCGGGTCACGTCGAGCTGGTTGCTGTCGATGTTGATGGCGACGCCGCCGTGCGTCTCGACGTGGTCGCCGCGGTACTGCTTGATCCGCCGGCCCGGCATCCAGAAGCTGGCCGGGATCGCGGCGTCCTCGACCGTGGCGACCCCGTCCCACCGGGCGAAGTCGATGTAGTCCGGGCGGGCGTACGCGGTGTTGTTGTAGTTGTCGACCAGGTCGGCGATGGCCGCGCTGACGCTGCTGTAGACCGACGAGCGGTAGCCCTGTGCGTGCAGCGCCCTGGTCCATCCGGAAAGGAACTCCAGCACTGCCTGGCTGCACGTGCCGCCGCGCGGGTAGTACTCGATGTCGGCGATGATCACGCTCTCCCGCGCCAGGCCCAGCGCCGCCGCCTTGCTCGCCGCGTCGTCACCGGCCGCCCGCCCCTGCGCGGTCGCCTGGGCCGGGTCGATGCGGTTCCGGTACGTGGTGCAGGGCGCCTGCAACCCCACGTAGATCGGGAAGATGTGCCAGCCGTTGGCGGCCTGGCGGGCGACCCACTCGGCGGTGAGGTTGGGCTGTGCACAGCCCCGGGAGACGCCGCCGATGTAGACGCCGATCGCGCGGTACGGCGAGGAGAGCCAGGCGTCCATCGCGGCGGACGAGGGGGCGGTGCAGGCGTCGAAGCCCAGCCCGGTGAAATCGCCGGGCACCTCGACGGGGGCCGCCGCGAACGTGCCGGGGCCGCGCGCCACGCCAGCCAGCGTCGCGGCCTTCGCGCCGGGCCGCACGCGAGCGCCGCGCAGGATCCCCTCGACCGCTGTCGGTGCCGTGCGGTAGGTGGCGGTGACGAGCACGCCCGCGCCCTCGACCGCCACCGCGACGCGGTGATCCACGGTGGACGAGAGCTTGGCCGGTGAACGGTGCCCGGCCGGCACGCGCAGCACCGGGCCACCGGCCGAGCGGGCGGACACGGCGTCGAGCGGCTCGATCAGCAGCGCGTCGGTCGTGCCGACCAGGCGGGCTGGGCAGTCCTGCCGGGCGCCCGGCCGCCCCAGGTAGACGGCGTTGCGGTCGAAGCGCACGCAGGCCCGCGGCTGTTTCGCCAGGTCGACCACCGGCCACGCGGCGGGCACCGTCACCGCGTATCCCCGATAGGTCACGGTCTTCGTCGGCGCGGGCCGGGCGGAGGCGGTCGGGATGACGGCGACCGCGATGCCTCCGGCGAGTGCGACGGTGGCGGCGCCCAGCAGGGCCTTACGCAAGCGAGCGTGCATGACCTGGCCGTTCTCTCTCGTGGGGCAGCCCCCGCCGCCTGCCCGCCGGACCATATCAGCGAAACGGCGCGCACGAGGGCCCGGACAACCAGCCGACTTGATACCCCCTGGGGGTATGGGTATGCTGGGCGGCATGAAGACGCCAACCAGGATGGCCGGCTACGCCCTCGGGCTGGCGGCGGTTTTCGCCGCCGCACTGGGCACCGGTCGCGTGGTCGGGGGCCCGGAGCCGGTGCCCCCACCGGCCGCCCACGACGGGGGCGGGCACGCCGAGAGCGGCGACGGGCACGACAGCGCCGCGCCCGAGGTGCCCGGTGGGCTGCTTGTCGCGCAGGATGGCTATCGGCTCGTCCCGGTCAGCGGCGGGCTGCCGGTGGGGCGGGCGGAGCCGTTCCGCTTCCGGGTCGTGGGGCCCGACGGCCAGGCGGTGACCGACTACACACCGACCCACGACAAGGATCTCCACCTCATCGCGGTGCGCCGCGACCTGAGCGGCTTCCAGCACGTTCACCCCACGATGGCGGCGGACGGCACGTGGTCGATACCGCTCGCGGCGGCGGCGCCCGGGCAGCACCGGATCTTCGCGGACTTCCAGCCGGCGGCCCGCGACGAAGGGCTCACGCTGGGCGTGGACGTGCCGGCGAGCGGCGACTACCGGCCCACTCCCCTGCCCGCGCCGGCACGGGAGGCGACCGTCGACGGCTACACCGTGCGGCTCACCGGCGACCTCGTCCCCGGCACCGCGTCGAAGCTCACACTCAGCATCAGCCGGGACGGCGCGCCGGTCACCGACCTCCAGCCTTACCTCGCGGCATACGGGCACCTGGTGGCCCTGCGCGAGGGTGACCTGGCCTACCTGCACGTGCACCCGGAGGGCGAGCCCGGCGACGGGAAGACGGCCGCGGGACCCGACATCACGTTCTACGCCGAGGTGCCGTCGGCCGGCGCCTACCGGCTGTTCCTGGACTTCCAGCATGCTGGGAAGGTGCGGACGGCCGAGTTCACGGCGGTGGCGGGCGACGCCGAGCTGCCGCCGGCGCCGCCGACGCCGGGCCACGACGACGACGGGCACGGCCATGACTGAGGGAGGAGGACGCGCGATGCACCTCATCGAGCTGGAGATCGGCGGTATGACCTGCGCGTCCTGCGCCTCCCGCATCGAGAAGAAGCTCAACCGGATGGACGGGGTCACCGCCAGCGTCAACTACGCCACCGAGCGGGCGGCGGTGACGGTGGCCGACCCGGCGGTGAGTGTGGCCGACCTGATCGCCACGGTGGAGAAGACCGGATACACGGCGGCGGTGCCCACGCCCGAGCCGACCGCCGAGCCGGCCCCGGAGCGCGACGAGCTGCGTACGCGGCTGCTCGTCTCGCTGGTGCTGACCATCCCGGTGATCGCGCTGGCGATGGTGCCCGCCTGGCAGTTCGACTACTGGCAGTGGCTCTCGCTGACCCTGGCCGCGCCGGTCGTGGTCTACGGCGGGCTGCCCTTCCACCGGGCCGCCTGGATCAACCTGCGGCACGGCGCGGCGACGATGGACACGCTGGTGTCACTCGGCACGCTGGCCGCGTTCGGCTGGTCGGTGTGGGCGCTCTTCTTCGGCACCGCGGGCGAGCCGGGCATGACCCATCCGTTCCGGTTCGCGATCGAGCGGGGCGACGGCTCGGGCAACATCTACCTCGAGGCGGCCGCCGGGGTGACGCTGTTCATCCTCGCCGGCAGATACTTCGAGACCCGCGCCAAGCGCCGCGCCGGCGCCGCGCTGCGGGCGCTGCTGGAGCTGGGCGCCAAGGACGTCGGCGTGCTGCGCGGCGGCACCGAGGTGCGCATCCCGGCCGACCAGCTCGCGGTCGGCGACCGGTTCGTCGTACGGCCCGGGGAGAAGATCGCCACCGACGGCGTGGTCGAGGAGGGCTCATCCGCCGTCGACGCGAGCATGCTGACCGGCGAGTCGGTGCCGGTCGAGGTGGGCGCGGGCGACACGGTGGTGGGCGCGACGGTCAACGCGGGCGGCCGCCTGGTCGTGCGCGCGACGCGGGTCGGCGCCGACACGCAGCTCGCCCAGATGGCCGCGCTCGTAGAGCAGGCGCAGACCGGCAAGGCGCAGGTGCAGCGGCTCGCCGACCGGATCTCCGGGGTCTTCGTGCCCATCGTGATCGCGATCGCGGTCGGCACGCTCGGCTACTGGCTCGGCACGGGCAACGGCACGACGGCCGCGTTCACGGCCGCGGTGGCCGTGCTGATCATCGCCTGCCCGTGCGCGCTCGGCCTCGCCACGCCCACCGCGCTGCTGGTCGGCACCGGGCGCGGCGCCCAGCTCGGCGTCCTCATCAAGGGGCCCGAGGTGCTGGAGTCGACGCGCACCGTGGACACGGTCGTGCTGGACAAGACCGGCACGGTGACCACCGGGCAGATGACGCTTGCCGACGTGGTGACGGGTGCGGGCGAAGACCGCGACGAGGTGCTGCGGCTGGCCGGCGCGGTCGAGGCGGGCTCCGAGCACCCCATCGCCCGCGCGATCGCCAAGGCGGCCGCCGAGCGGAGGGAGCTGCCTGCCGTCGACGCCTTCGCGAGCAGCCACGGCGTGGGGGTGCACGGCACGGTCGACGGGCGGCGGGTCAGTGTCGGTCGACCGTCGGAGGCGGAGCCCGTACCAGATGATCTCGCGGCGGCGATGCGGGCGGCGGAGGCCGCTGGGCGGACGGCCGTGGTGGTGGCCTGGGAGGGGTGTGCCCGTGGCGTGCTCGCGGTGGCCGACGCGGTCAAGCCCACCAGCCGGGAGGCGGTGGCCGCGCTGCGGCGACTCGGCCTCACCCCGGTGCTGCTCACCGGCGACAACGCCACGGTGGCGAAGGCCGTGGCCGCGGAGGTCGGCATCGACGAGGTCATCGCCGGCGTGCTCCCGGCCGGCAAGGTCGACGTGGTCAAGCGCCTCCAGGACGAGGGCAAGGTCGTCGCGATGGTCGGCGACGGGGTCAACGACGCCGCAGCGCTCGCCCAGGCCGACCTCGGGCTGGCGATGGGCACCGGCACCGACGTCGCGATCGAGGCTTCCGACCTGACGCTGGTGCGCGGCGACCTCACCGCCGCCGTCGACGCGATCCGCCTCTCCAGGCGCACGCTCCGGACCATCAAGTCCAACCTGTTCTGGGCCTTCGCCTACAACGTCGCCGCCATCCCGCTGGCCGCCGCCGGCCTGCTCAACCCGATGATCGCGGGCGGGGCGATGGCGCTGTCGTCGGTCTTCGTGGTCTCCAACAGCCTGCGCCTGCGCGGCTTCACCGGGTCGGCTCCACAGTCGTAGAGGGCTGCTCCAGCAGGCCGATGGTTCCCGGACCGGAGCACTTCGCCCCCTTCGACCTACCGCCCACCTTCACGGAGCCTGACCCAGCGGTGCACTCCACGATGGACAGTCCGGCGGAAAATCGTGTGCGGGCCGGTGGCCTGCTGCCGTAACGTCTTTGTGGGGACACGCCAAGCGGCGCGCCGGCATCGCCGACCGCGTTCCGCGCATCGGGGTCTCTACTAATGGCATGAGCCGAAAGGCCGAGGTTCGAATCCTCATTCACCAAAAGGGCGACCCCGCGCGACCCGACCCGTCGAGGTGACGGTGGTGCGGCTATGCGGGCTTGCGACCACGGTCGCAGACGCCCCCGCCGCACGGCCGTGGGTCGCGCGGGGTCCGCTCCGTCCTCAATGGACTCGCGGAGGTGAGTCGTGGCAAAGGTTACCGTGATGGACTGGGAGCGCCGCCTCCTCTTCACCGACGGCAGGTTCGTGCGCGTGCTGGAGCCCGGGCGCCACCGCTACCAGCGCCGCCGCTCCCGCCTGCTCACCGTCGACATGCGCAAGCGCGCCACGCTCGTGCCCGGCCAGGAGCTGCTCACCGCCGACGGCGTCACCGTCAAGGTCTCGGTGCTGGTGGCCTGGCGGGTCACCGATCCGCACGCCTTCCTCACCGCGTCGGCCAACGCCGAGGGCGACCTCTACGTCGCGGCCCAGATCGCCGTCCGCGACGCGGTCGCCGCCATGTCCTTCGACGACGTGCTGGCCGACCGCGCCGGCCTATCCACCGGCCTCGCCGATGCGGTCACCGCCCAGCTCGACGGGCTCGGCATCGAGCTGGTCGCGGCCACGGTCAAGGACCTGATGCTCCCCGGCGAGCTGCGCCGTGCCCAGACCGAGACGCTGCTCGCCCGCGAGCGCGGCAAGGCGGAGCTGGAGCACGCCCGCGCCGAGGCGGCGTCGCTGCGTACGCTCGCCAACGCCGCGCGGCTGCTCCAGGAGCATCCCGCGCTGCTCCAGCTCCGCACCATCCAGGCGGCCGCGAGCCCGGGCACGACGGTGGTGCTCACGCCGGATCCGAGCTACGCGCCCCGCTGACCCTCGCCCGCCGGGCTCCCCGGCGTCAGCCTTTGACGCCCGCTGCCTCCACGGCCCGCTCCAGCAGCGGCAGGTAGAACTCGTCGTCCGCGCGTTCCAGCAGCCGCCGCAGCCGGGTCTCCAGGTCGCCGCCGTTGACCACCTGGAGGCTGGTGGTGACCGCCGGCTGGCCGGTCGTGGTGTCGGCCGTGCCGGTGTTCTGGAGCGCCGGCCGGACGCGCCGCTCGGCAGCGGCTGCGTGCCGTCCTTGGCGAGCAGGTCGCGCAGGTAGTCGACGTCGGCCCGGTGCACGTTGCGGTGGAACAGGTGCACGGCACAGTCGGCCCGCAGTCCGGCGTTGCCGCCGGTGTCGTTGACCGGGCTGCCCAGGCCGGGCGTGTCGATCAGCCGGAGGTCGGCAGGCAGCGCCGCCGCGACCGTGCTGACGAGGTGCGCCGGGGTGCGGCGGCGCAGCGGCGACCGGGACCGCGTGGCCGGCGCCGCCGGCAGCAGCTCGGCCATCGCCCGTAGTCGGTCGACAGCCGGCGATGTGGGCATGCGCGAATCTCTCCCATGTGGACTTTGCCTCTCCGCCCGAGTATCGGCGAGCCGCAGGGCGGGGACAAGGCAGGCGGTCTACGCGTACATCACATGTCCACCGAACGGTGGGGCGCCCCCGTCGGCAGGCCAGACCTCCGCGTTACGCCAGCGTCAGGATGTCGTAGTAGTCGAGCCGGTCGACGGTCACCTTCAGCTTCCCGTGGCGGCAGGAGAAAGCCGGCGACCTCGACCCCGCGAAGTCGGGCGAGACCAGCTCGACCCGGCGCGGGCAGGACGCCAGGTCGGCCTCCACCGTGAAGCCGGTCTGCGGCACGATCCCCTGGCTGTAGTTGTGGTTGACCAGGTGCAGCGTGCGGGCGCCGGTGCCCCGCCGCACGAGCAGGCTGGCCGACACGCTGTCCGCTCCGACCCGGACCGCCGCCGCCCCGATGGTGTTTTCCCGGAAGAGCGAGGCGTGGGTCTTGTAGAACCGCGTGTGCGTCCGGAAGAACTCCAGCATCCCCAACTGCTCGGCGGTCGGGCTGCCCACCGTGTCCTTGAGGTGGAAGGCGGGGAAGATGCCGTTGGCGTACGCCTCCGCGCCGAAGATCCGCCAGTAGTCCTTCTTCTCCGCCAGCGGCAGGTTGAGGTAGTTGGTCATCATGTCGTTCGGCCAGTCGATGAAGACCACCACCGGCACGTCGCCCGCGATCCGCGCGCTCTGCTCCTTCAGGTACCGGTACTGCGACTGGAGCGACTTGGCGCCGTTGAGGTGGCCGTCGACGACCGGCACGTAGTCGGCACCGCGGAAGTCGGGGGTCTGCTCGTCGGGGTTCCACGGGTACATCCCGACGCTGTTGAAGTCGACGTACGGCCAGAGCCCGTTGGAGGAGACGAGGATCCGGCGGTGGGCGGTGCGCCAGGCGTACGCCCGCACCTCGTCGACCATCTCCTTCCAGTACCGGCGGATGTACGTGGCGGTGAACGAGGTGTCCTCGGCGTACATCCGGTTGGCGACCACGCGTCCCCACTCTGGGGCCATGGGGTTGGCGGCGTTGAGCGGATCGAGGTTCCAGCCGCCCGCCTGGAGGTACTCCCGGTAGTTGAAGTTGCGCGCCAGGTCGCCCGCCGGCACGTCGCGGCGCACGATGTTGTCGTCGGTCATGGCGAAGCGCGACTTCCAGTCGGCGGCGGTGAAGGACGGATACTTCGCCAGGAGGTAGCGGTTGAAGTCGGCGATGGCATAGTCGTCAAAGCCCTCGTTGCCGTTGAAGCCGTACTTCAGGCCACCGCTGAAGCCCGCGTTGATCTCGTCGAGGTTGAGACCGTCGACGCCACCGTCGATCTGGATCTTCGCCCAGCCCAGCAGGTACTCCCGGTATCTCGGATTGAAGATGTTGCCCCGGCGCGCGGGGACCGGAAAACCAAACTCGTCATGGGGTACGGGGTTGCCGTCGGCGTCCCGTGTGGACATGTCGTCGAAGATCTCGGTGGTGACGAAGTCGTGCGGGAAAATGACGCTGGCCGTGCCGCTGCCCATGAACGTGATGCCCTTGGCGCGGTAGCGACCGATCTGGGCGAAGTTGTAGTCACTGGCCTCGTCGCCGTTGGTGGACCACTTCCCGATCGCGCGGATGTTGATGTCCGGGTCGAGCGCGTAGACCTGCGGATCCTCCTGCTCCACGTCGGACTGGCTGAACCCGTACACCGTGAACTCGCCGGGCCGGACCGGAGCGGCGATGGCGCCCGTGGCCGGCTGACCCGAGACCGCGAGCGCCACCGCGACGATGCCCGCTGACCAGCGCACTACCTCAGATCGCCGTGGCATCGCATCCCCCTGGCCGTTGCTCGGCACTGCCTCTCGGCGGACTCCGGAAGCATATGCCGGCGCCATCCATATAGGAAGGCGTCGATACTCTTTCGGGTCTGCCAGACGCGGTGTGTTTCAGCTGCCGTTTGTCGTCAGATGGTCAGCCGGTGCAGCTGCCGCCGTCGTACGGCGTCTCGGTCTCCGTGGTCACGGATGCTCCCTCGACCGTCCCGGTGACCTTCACCGTCACGGCGCCGGCCGGGATCGTCGCGCGACGAGTGTTGAACGACTGGTAGGCGGACCTGCCCGGGGCGACGCCGGTGACCGCACGCGAGCCGTACGGTGTGATCATCTCGATGGTGAGCGGCACCTCGTCGGCGTTGCGCACATTGACCGACAGGTAGGCGTTGCTGCCGATGCACTGCGTCCGGGCCTGGACCTCGATGTCCCAGGTGGACTCCGGCTGGAGTTCGCCGGCCGCGCTGACCGCGCGCGAGACGACGAGATCGCGCTCCGCCGACGTGAAGACGCCCGCCTGGACGAACGCGTCCGCGGTGCTGGTCACGACCGCGACGAACGCACCGTGGCTGGCGAAGGGCGCCTGGTCCCACACCAGGTCGAGGAAGGTCGGGCCGTCGGTGCCGGGCGAGGGGATGCCCGTCACCGGTACGTCGTAGTGGGGCAGGCCGTCGTCGCGCTTGCGGTTGGGCACGCCGGTGTCGATGGAGCCGAACACGATCGTCGGCTCGACCCGGCGGAAGTACGAGGAGACCGGCTGCGTGTCGCTGATGTAGTACGGCCGCAGGGTGAAGCCGTGCGTCGTGAACAACGGGTCGCCGGCCGCCGTGGTGCTCTGGTGCGTGATCGCCGCTCGGGCGTAGTCACCGTCGCGCTTCAGGTGGCGGTAGAGGGTCAGCTCGCGGAAGTTGCCGCTGCCCGGATTGCCCAGGACCTGGAGGAGCACCGGACCCCAGAAGACCGCCTGAGTGTCGGGGCGGTCCAGCGCCCGCTCGATCCGGATGCTGAACGGCATCCGGATCTCGATGGTGTCGCCCGGCTGCCAGGTGCGACTCAGCGTGAGGTAGCTGCCCGGCTCGGCGTCGACGCCCTGCGCGGCCCCGTTGACGGTGACGAAGAAGCCCTTCCGCGCCCAGCCCGGTACGCGCAGCTTGATGTCGAGCGGGCCGGTGCCGTCGACGGTCAACCTGGTGTGGTCCTCCCGCGGGTACGCCGTCTGCTGAGTGACGGTGAAGCCCTTCTCGGCCCAGGTCAGCGTCGAGGACGCGTAGAGGTTGACCCACAGCGTCGAGCCGTCGGCCGACCTGAGGTAGATCGTCTCCTGATACTTCGTGTGGTTTTCCAGGCCCGTGCCGCCACAGCAGGTGCCGGTGTTGCCGTAGCTGCGGTTGGCTCCCGGCGTCAGCGGCTGGAAGTAGGTGACCTGCGGGTCGTTCGTGGTCGAGGTGTCGGCCCGCGACCCCGTGATCATGTTGAGCAGGCCCCGCTCGTAGTAGTCCATGTACGCCGGGTCGTGCTCGTGCAGGAACAGGTTGCGGGCCAGCTTGACGAGGTTGTACGTGGTGCAGGTCTCCGCCCCGCCCTGCCCGATCGCGTTGGCGATGTTGCCCCGGTTCTGGAACAGCTCGACGTTGTTGTTCGAGCCCGGGTAGTTGCCGCCCGTCCCGCCGCTGGCGAACATCCGGTGCGGGACGACCATGCCGTAGAAGTTCTTGGCCGCCGTGAAGTACTCCTCGTCGCCGGTGTGCTCGAAAACGCGCAGGTAGCCGATGAACTGCGGGACGTGCGTGTTGGCGTGCAGGCGCTCCGGGCGGCGCCGGCCGGGCCTCGTCTGCGGCGTGGTCACGAGGATGTCCCGGTTTTCCACACAGGCGTCGAAGAGCGACTCGCGGTTGTCGAAGCACTTGGCGGTCTCCAGGTGCTTCGCGTCGCCGGTGAGCGCGTAGATCTCCGGAAACACCTCGTTGGCGCCGCCGAACTCGCCGGCGATGTAGAGGTCCCACATGTAGTTGAGGTTGTCGCGGGTGATGGGGCCGGCGTAGTCGGGATGGTTCTTGTCGCCGACGGTCAGCGCGAGGTGGGCCCAGTCCGCCATCTTGACGACGACGTCACGGGCCTGCGTGTTGCCGGTGTGGTAGTAGGCGTCGAGCAGGCCGCGCATGATCTTGTGTTGCGTGTACCACGGCGCCCACGTGTTGGTGTCGAGGTTTCCGCCGTAGACCGCCCAGCGCGGCGGGCCGAGCCGCAGCACCGCGTCTTCCGGGATCGCGCCGAGGTAGCCGGGATGGGTCGGAATCCAGTCGCTGGCCCCGCCTTCCTGGGCCGCCACGATGCCGGCGTCCCGGCCGTTGGGCGAGGCGTCCAGGAGCGTGGTGCCGCCGTCCTCGTCGAACCGGTACCAGGCGATGCTCCCGCCGCCCGTGCTGCCGGCCGGCGACTCCTGCATCGACAGCAGCTCCTGCTGGCTCAGCGCCCGATCGAAGATATGGAACTCGTCGAGGGTCGCGTCGAGGTACGGGTCGCCGTACTGCGACCGCCCGATCCACCGGTTGCCGGGGTTGCCCAGGCTCGACGGGTCGAGCGTCATGTTGGTGTTCGTGCCGACCGGCTGGCCGTTGACGTACATCGTCCCGGTGGTCTGCGACAGCGTGACGGCGATGTGGACCCACTGGTTGGTTGGCAGCGCGGTGGTGCCGTTGATCCGCTGCTCCTGGCCGGACCCGCCGATGGTGATGGCGAAGCGGGGCGTGTTGCCGGTCACGCCGGCCCTCGGGGTCAGAAACATGTTGACCGTGGTGTTCTGACCGAAGTCGAACAACCGGCTCCAGCTCTGCGTGGACGCGAGGTTGACCCACGTCGCGATCGTGAAGTCGGTGAGCTGGTTGATCGCCTCCTGGGGCAGCGTCACGTACTGCGCCTTGCTCGGCCCGTTGAGCCGCAAGGCGTTGCCGTGGCGCCCCGGGACCCGGTCGATCTCCGGCTCCGGCGGGTCTTCGCCGCCCGGGCCGCCGGTGCCCATCCGGGCGGTGATCGCGGCCTGGCACGCGGCGAGCTCATCGACCATCCAGTCGAGCTTGCCCTTGAAGACCACCTCGCCCTGGTCGGCGTACGCCTGCGCGAGCGCCGTCATGTAGTGGCCCGCCCAGTGACCGCTCAGCAGCCCGCCGTCCTCCCAGCCGCCCGGCACCGAGACGCCCGCTGGGTTGGGCCGGCCGGCCTGGTTGTTGAACAGGACCAGGAAGCGGCGCTCGTCGTACTGGCGCAGGAAGTTCTTCATGCGGTCGCGCTTTTCCTGCAACAGGCCGTCGCCCAGCCGCACCTGGCCCAGCGGGAACGGCCGGACCGGCGCGGTGCCGCCGGGGCCGGGATCGGCGGCCAGCTCGAGCGCGCGCGGGCCGACCGCGGCCGGCCCACCGGCGGGCGCCGCCTGAGCGGCAGTCACCCCCAACACGCTGGTGCCGGCGACCGTGCCCGCGCCGATGGCGGATGCCTGGAGGAGTTGACGTCGGTTGAACCTGACCTCGTCGAATTGGGCCACTGAGGGTCGTCCTTCCACGCGTGCAGCAGGCCGAAAACCTTTTCGGGAATGGTGGCAGCGTGTTACGGCAATGTCAACGGTCTACTTCCGCAAAAGCGGCTGGCCAGCGGCGGCGTAGGTCAAACTGGCCGAGGCGGTCGCCGAAAAGTTTTCGGCGACCGCCTCCGACCTTCTGTCCACATTGGAGATGGTGGCCGCACTCCCCGCCCCGCGGCGCGGCGACTCAGGCGAGCCCGGCCTCTTTCCGGAGCAGCGCCGGCAGCTCGTCGGGCGCGACCGTTTCCCCGGCCAGGTCGTGCCCGGTGAACCACTTCCCCACGTTCAGCGCGTCGCGGTCCAGGAAGTACGCCCCACGTGGATTGGCCACCACGTCGACCACCTGCGGCAGATCGATCATGACGACCCGACCACGGTGGACCAGCAGGTTGTAGGCGGACAGGTCGCCGTGGGCCAGCCCGAAGCGGGCCAGCGTCACGAGCGTCTCCACGACCTGGTCCCACAGTGGAGCCAGCTCGGCGCCCCGCGTACGGATCTCGGCGAGCCGGGGCGCCGCCGTCCCATCGGGCTCCCCGACGAACTCCAGCAGGATCTCGGTGCCGAGGATCTGCACCGGGTACGGCACCGGCAGTCCCGCCTCGTACAACCGGCACAGCGTGCTGAACTCGGCATCCGCCCACTGCGCGGCGACCACCTGCCGACCGAACGCCGTGCGGTTGGCCATCGCCCGGTTCGTGCGGGACTCCTTGACCCGGCGCCCCTCCAGATACCCGGCGTCCCGGTGGAAGAGCCTGTGCTCGGCGCTGCGGTAGCGTTTCGCCGCGAGCAGGCAGGACTGGTCGGTCTGTGGGATGCCTCGCCGCAGCAGGAAGACGTCGGCCTCCTTGCCGGTCTTCAGCACGCCCAGCTCGGTATCGACCGCGGCGAGCGCCGTCACCAGCCAGTCAGGATATGGTCGCGGCCCGCGCTGCCCAGCCGTGGACTGGTCCCAGGTGGACCAGCGGTCGCCCTCGGGCAGACCGTCGACGGCGTCGTAGGCGTCCTCGCTGGGGAGCGCGGCGCGGCCGGGGCGGCGCTCGGCGAAAGATGGTGCTTCGTAGCGTGAATCGTCGTCGTCAAAGCGCCGTTTGCCACGGCGTCGCGGTGTGAAGTCGCGCAAGGAAGGTGCTCCTCGGGAAGAAAGCGGAAAGGGCAGGCGGCATCGCGCCCACGACGGGCTTCAACACTCGGCTCGCCTCCCTCCGCTCGACCGGCACACGGCCGGCTCCCGATCGACGTCGCACCAGCCTCACAGGTCCTGTGCGTCCGGCGCAACCGATTAACGCGCTCGACCCTCCGTCCGAAATGGACTGTACGGACGACACCTGATCATGATTGGATTTACCTCCGTCACGAAGCGCATTCGCGCGATCAACGCTGTGCGACACGGGGAGGATCATGTGACCTGTCAGGCGGCTCGCTGGTCACCTGCTGTCTCGTCGTGTTGTCGGGCGAGGTTGGTTGCTGGCGATGCGGTCGAGGACGCGGTGGTGGCGGTGGCGCCGTTCTCGATCGGTGTCGTTGGTGTGGGTCGCTTCGGCGAGTGCCGCGAGTATGTCGGCGACGGCGATGTCGCGATCATGGGCGGCGCGACCACCATCAACCAGTACCTCGCCGCCGGCCTGATCGACGAGTTGCGACTGCACATCGTGCCGCTCACGCTCGGCGCCGGCACGCGGCTGTTCGAGGGCGTCCCGCCGCTGAAACTCGAGCAGGTGAAGTCGCGGCCGGCAAGCTTGGTCACGCACGTGACCTACCGCGTGCTGCCCTGACGGCGCCACGCGACGAGGCATGACGTCTGATCCCGTTTTATGCCGTTGTAGCTGGTGAGGTAGCCGGTGGTGTGCCACCGGCTACGTCACCGCATCGGGACGGATGGGATCCCCTGGCCCGGCTGGTCGCGGCGACGAATGTGCGTAGTGGGCTGAGGTCAGCGTCGGCGACGTAGCGGAAGCTTTGCGGTGGTGTTGTGCCGCGGTGGGTTGGCTGGTGGCCTGGCGACACCGCGGGTCCAGACGATCCTCCCCGACGCCACCGTGCTCACCGCCCTCGCCGTGCGGATTGCCGTTCCGGATTGACTTGTCGCAAAGCTTGACGCACCATGTTGAGACAAGAACTGAGACATCGGAGGCGTCATGCCGAATGGAACGTTGCCGGATGTCTACCCGCCGGTGCGTCCGGCGGACCTTGAGCGGGCCGGCGTGTGGTTGGCCGGGCACGGCCTGGCCGACGTCCGGCCGACACCGTTGCTGGCGACGCGGCTGGCGGCCCGGCGACGTGCCCGGCTGGCCGGTTCCGTCCTGCTGGCCGTGTTCATCATCGCGGTTGCCCTCACCTACCTCGGCGGCATGGTTGACGGATCCGGGTACCGGCGCTGGTTGCTGCTGGTGTTGACGGCGCTGGTGGTCGGGTTGGTGCTGGCCCAGTCGCTGCTGGACTGGCGGGTGCGGCGGGTCGACCGGCGCGCCGGTGCGACGTTGCCGCGACGGGCGGCCTACCCGGTCCGGCTCGGCTGGCGTACCGTGCTCGGCTGGCCGCGTGCCGCGTTCGCGGCTGCCACGTTCGCGGGCGCGACGGCGCTGGCGATCGGCGCCCTGACGCTGCACGACTCCACCACGAGGTACGCGGCGGTCATCCTGCTCATCGGGCTGTGCGGGCTCGCGGTCGGCATTGCCGTCCAGCTGCGCCATGTTCTGACGCACCCGGTCGTCGCCGACGACGAGGTCTCGCTGACCGCCGATGTCATCATGCGGGTCGAGGACGCCCGAGTCGGCGCCGTGCCGACGTCGGTGTGGTCGGTGTGGTCGCTGCCGGTGGTGTCGGTGTTCAGTACCGCATTCGGATGGTGGAACGCTGCCTGGCTCGTCTTCATCGTCCTGAGCGTCATCGCGCAGGCCCTGATCGAGGCGCGGACCGCGCGGAGTGCCATGGTGGCGCGGCACGTCATGAGCGCACCGTGAACCGAATGATCGTCATCGACTCGGCCTCGCCCGTCCCGCCGTTCGAGCAACTCCGTGCCCAGCTCGCCCGGCAGATCCAAGACCACACGCTCGCCGTGGGCACCCGGCTGCCGACCATCCGCCGTCTGGCCGCCGACCTTGGCTTGGCCGTCAACACCGTCGGCCGGGCCTACCGGGAGCTGGAGGAGGCAGGGTTGATCGAGACCCGCGGCTCAGCAGGCTCGTTCGTTTCCGCGGCCGGCGAGAAGGGACGCGAACAGGCCAGTCGCGCCGCCGCCGAGTACGCCGCCGTCATCGCCAGCGTCGGCATCGACACCAACGAGGCCATCCGCATCGTCCAAGCGGCGCTGACCAGGGGCATCGCGGTATCCCCAGCCACACGCGACCCGAAAGAAGCATGACATGGCCGTACCCGACAGCCTCCCCCAGCGCATCTTCCTGCTGGCCTACAACCCGGAGAAGGGCAGGGTCGGCCTGGACACCTACCTGGGCGCCATGCTCCGCGCCGCGGCCCTCGCCGACCTCTACCAGGGCGGCCACCTCACCGACGAACGCGGCCGCCCCGCCATCGACGTCCGGCACCCCTGCCGCGATCCCGTCCTTGACGCGCTCCTCGAAGAGATCGCCGGCTCCAAGCCACACTCATGGCAGTCCTGGATCGGCCACAGGCAGCGCGCCACCGTCCGCGCGGTACGCCAGCAGCTCAACGATGGCGGCTGGGTACACCTCCAACCCCACAAAATTCTCGGGCTGTTCCCCACCACCGAGGTGACCATCCGCGACCCCCGCGTCCGCGAGGAACTCCTCGACCGGGTCAACACCACCCTGCACAAACCCATCGGCGGCATCGACCCCGCCGATGCCGCACTCGTGGCCATCATTGCCGCCGGCGACCTCAATCTCGTCCTCGACCGTAAGACCAAACGCGCCAACAAACAGCGCATCCAGGAACTCACCAAGCTGAGCGGACCGATCGGCCCCGCCCTCCACAAATCGATCCAGGCCGCTGCGACCGGTGAGGTTTAGTCGTCATCCGCCTGGTCCAACTCTCCGGGGCCACCACCGGTACGCCCGCACGACCTACGGCACGGCGCGGCCAGCCTCGCCCACTGCGCCGCGCCGACCTCAAAACCGTGCGGGAACGCCCGGCTGGTCCTGGCCGCAGCCGCCCGCGACCCCGGCCAACCCCAACGTCGTCGGAACGCTCCGCCGAAACCGCCGCGCCCGAACCCACGCGCCGGCCCAAACAGCGACGCCGCAAGCGATCCGGCAGGAAAGTGGCCACAGCCAGGCGTCCCACATACGCCCAACCGACGCCCTCGCAAAAAGATCAAAGCCGTATAACCAAGGGCTATACGGCCTACTTCTTCTCCATCGATGTCGCCGATTACGCCCTTGTGCACAACCTCGAGCTAACCGACACGCGCACCTGGAGCGAACTGGTGGATGCGTATGAGCAGGTCGATCCGCTCGGCGTGCTTCCGGTGTTACGCGACCTCGTCTTGACCGACCTGCGCGACGCCGACGCCCGCGGCTACCAGCAGGCGGCCCGCCGCCTGCGCCGGATGCGAAACCTGGCCGCGGGCACGGACCGGACGAGTGAGGTCGACGAGATGATCGGCGAGCTGCGGGAGGAACACCGCCGCCGGCCCCGACTCCAGCGCGAGTTCGACAAGGCCGGCCTTCCCTGACAGGGCGGCTACCGTGCTCTGGCCGGCTGGAAGTCGGCGCCGAGCCGGTCGACCGCCTCGTCGTGGTCCGGGCTGGACGGGTCGGCCAGCGCCTCGAGCAGGTACTGGTATCGGGCCGCGCCGCCGGTGTCTTCGGGCGGGCAGGCACCTTCGCCGCCGAGGACGGTGAACGTGTTGTCGGCGCCGCCGGGGCGGATCTCCTCGACGGTGATCGTGTGCGTCCAGTGGTCGCCGAAGTCGTACACGTAGGTGAATGTGGCGCCTGGCTGGGTGGCGATGGAGACCAGGCGTTCACCGTCGGCGGTGGCGTCGCCCGAGTCGGAGCGGGGGTCGATGATGGTGTGTTCGTCGGTTTCGAACGCGTACATGTGCTGGTCGTGCCAGCCCATCGCGGCCTGGAACATCCGGTGTACGTGGTCCAGCGGCGTGTTGGACGGGATCGCGATCTGCCGCCATACGCGGGGTGTGATGCCGTCGAGTTCGATGCGTAGTACGAGCGAGGCCGGGTCGGCAGGTTCGATCGCGAGGAAGCCGGCGTTGCCGCAGCATTTCTTGTACTTGCCGCCCGAGGCGCACCAGCAAGGCGCGTTGCGTTCCGGCGGCCACAGGTCGCCGGTGTGGCCGGTCTTGTGCAGCCAGCCGGCGAAGTCCAACCGGGTCTGCCGGCTCGCCGGGTCCTGACCCTCCCGCTGCGCGTAGGCGACCAGGTCGGCCACGTCCAAACGCATGACCCGGATCGACGTCGTGGACCGTGCCGCCAGAGCTCGCATCGTCTGCTCGCTTTCGCGGCGGTAGTCACCGTGGTCGCGGTAGCTGGTGGCGTTCAACAGGCCCCGCTCCCACGCTGCCTCGTATTGTTCCGGCAGGAAGTACGCCATCTGGTGCACCATCGCGGACATGAGCTGATCCCTTCCTCAGACCGGAGTCTCCGCCGGCAGTGTGTAGCCCAGCGTGCGCAGCTTCTTGCGGAACTCCGGCTCCCGGTCGATGGCTACCGCGAGGTGCCGATCGCCAACGAGCTGGCACTGGCCGCGCAGCCGCCGGTCACCGGCGATCAACACGGCCAGCGCCGGGTCGGCGCACTCCACGAGGCGGACGACACCGAGGTCGCGCAGCCGCCCGGTCCGGCCGACGATGTCGGCCAGCAGGGTGGTCACCGCGTTGGGCAGTTCGTGATCGGCTCGGGAGGACAGGAAGTCGCGCAGCTGATCGAGGCTACGGCCGGCGTCCACCGCAGCCAGCAGCGTCGCTTCCCGCAACGCCCAGACCCGGTCCGCAGTGCGGTGCGCATACGCGTCAAGCGTCAGCCGATCGGCCGCCGACAGTTCGCCGGTGACCACAACATCGAGGTTGGGCAGCACCTTCAGCACCCCGGCCGTGGCCGTGTCCACTGACGGCGCCTGGTAGTCGCCGGTCAGCCCGAACACGTAGGCGCCCAAGGCGTTGAGGCGCACCGCGCGCAGCCCGTCGTAGCGGCTCAGATAGTCCAGGTCGTCGGCACCCCAGTTGTTGTGGTAATCCGTCCGGGCACCGGCCGGGTCGGTGTAGTCCAGATCGAACAGACCCAACGTGCCGGCGTACTCGAACAGCACCGCCAGCGTGTAGCGCCCCTCCAGGATCGGCCAGTCGGCGAACCCTGAGTAGCCGAGACTGCCGTACTCCGGATCGACCAGATACAGCCGCCACAACCCCCGCTCGCTACGCGCCACCGTCGGCGACAGGTTGCCACGCCGCATCCTGTCGAACAGGTCATCCACCGCCAGCCATTCGCCGACCGGGCAGCGGGTGAGCGCTGTCGCGACCGTCTGCCGACGGGTTCTCGCCGAGGTGAGCGTGTTGGCGGTGCGCTGACCCTTGATGTGCTCGACCCGGCTCAACTCGTCGATCGGCGCCTTACCCACCCAGGAACGCCACAACGCACGCATCGTCTCAGCCGGCGGCCGACCCAACGCGGCATGACCCTTCGCCGTCAGCCGCAGGCGGCCACCAGCCAACTCGGCCAGCCCACCAGCCTGGACCAGCAACGGCCACGCGAACGCCGCGATCGGCTCCACCGGATAGAAATCACCAGCGACCAGCACCTCAGCCACCGCCGCGACAGTCCCCGCGGCCGGCCGCTGAGTCTTCTCGCTGACCCGCAGCTTTCCAGCACCTACAACCTGCAAAACGGCCAGCACGTTGGTCAACGCCTCGACCTCGGTCGAGCGGACCGTCGCCTCATCGGCGTCCGAACTGAGCGCACCACGCACAGCCGACCACAATAGGGCAACGATCGCCGACATCCATCTTCCGACTACTGTGGTTAGAGAGGTCCGCCGGCGACAGCCGGCCAAAATCCTGCTGCGCTTCGTCAACTTTCCCGCCAGTAGCCCGAACTCCCCCAGCACGCGGGTGTGCCGGGGTCGAGTTCAGTTGGTGGGTGTTGCCTGGTCGCGTTGGTGGCGGGCGTTGATTTCGAGGGCTTCGGCGAGTTGGTCTTCGAGGATGACGATGCGGCAGGCGGCGTCGATCCCGGTGCCCTGGTCGGCGATCTCACGAACCCGGGCGGCCAGGCGCAGCTGGTAGCGGCTGTAGCGGCGATGTCCGCCATCGGAGCGGGTCGCCTCGAACAGGCGGGCCTGCTCCACCGCGCGCAGGAAGCTGGGGGTGGCGCCGATCATCTCGGCGGCCCGGCCCATGGTGTAGGCGGGGTAGTGCTCGTCTTCGAACTTGTCGGTCGAACCGTTGGGACCAGAGGTCATATACGCCTTTCCGGTAAACGCGGGCGAGGATCCCGGCGCCGTGGGGACACCGGGATCCTCGGGAGAGTGTTTTGTTACATACCATCACCGGCTGGCTACCGGTTCATCGTCGTCCCGCCCACCCGCTACGGGGAGGGTGCGGGCCGGCGGGAATTCGGCTGGATGTGACCGTGGACCACCTTCCGTTCTTGGGGGTCTGCGGCTCCTGCCGGGCATCGTCACGCCGGGCAGGGATCCGATGGCATCGACTCCTCTCGTCGTACATACCTTCAGAACCGGGTCTTGCTGGTCCTGCGTGAACCTGGTGGTGCTCGGTGGTGCATGACGCCCGCGATAGTCCGGGTCGGGCGTTGAGCCCGGGTCCGGCCCCGTTACGCCGGGCTCACCTTTCGTGAGCGGGTCGGGGCCGGACCACGCGGGCCGTTTACCTCTGTGCGCCAGGTCGGCTGTCGCACTGAATCTCTCTTCGCAACACCCGAAACCATACACACACTCACGCCGCATGTCTACCTTCGCCGAAGAAGATTTCCTCGCGTCCAAGCTAGTGGATTAGTGATGCGGCGACCGATGCCGCTAGGTACCGTGGCGGCTCAGCGACGCGACCGGCGGATGGCTCAGCGACGCGACCGGCGGATTCAGTCGGCAACCGACCGCGGGACCAGGCGTGCCGCGGTCACGGCTACCGGCGCCCATCGTGGACAACGCGATGGAGCCCGATATTCCGGAGTGCGCCGCCTGCGCCGGCGTCGTCGCCACGGTGCGAACCTGCCCGCATCCCAGCGGCGTCACCGTCGAGTATGGCCGCTGCCTACGCTGCGGTACCGTGCTACGCCGCCTGCGCCATCCCGACGGTGATGCGCCAGCAGGCGAAGTTGGACCCTGGATCGCCATGGGTGTCGACGCTCCAGCCTTCGTCGCGGGCCGAGCGATGCGGCCCCGGCCGCCGCGGTCGGCTTCTACCAGGCCACCTCAACAACGCGATTCGCGCCGGCCAGCCTGATGAAGCTGCGGGCAACGACGGTGCCCAGCGCGAGTGCTGCGTCGCTGAGGCGCTCTGGCCGTTGCCGCGCCGGCGGATCGGTGACCACGCCGCAGCGACGTCCCGCGCCGTCTCACCCGCGAACCTGGGCGGCTACCGCCTCCGTGGCGGCCAGGCAAGCGGCGACCGCCTGCGACCCGGATCGCCCACAACGGTCGAGGAAGCGCACGCAGACAATGCTGCCAGACTCGTGCGGCGTTTTCGACCGCTGGCCGCTTACGGTGGGCGACCACCACGAGGCTGCGCAGGTGACCGACGGATGTACGGTTCGGGCCGGGTGAGTCGATCCCGGGTGGCGTTTCCAGGCTGGTCGCGATTCGGCGGCGATTGGCTGGGTCGTGGCCGTTCCGATTGCGTCTTCGGCCGGTGCCGGGTGCTACCGAAAGCTACAGATCACCCCATCGATCACCCGAACATCCACAGTAGACATGAAAAAGACTCCGATCCGGCGAGAAGCGCCAGGTCAGAGCCTTGATCAAATGTGCGCCGCCAGGGACTCGAACCCCGAACCCGCGGATTAAGAGTCCGCTGCTCTGCCAGTTGAGCTAGCGGCGCTCGCTGACAACGGCAGCAACATTAGCACGCACCTCGGCGCCGACTCCAACCGGTTCGGTGTGGCACGCCGGGCCGACTGGCGGAAGCGACACACGCCCTGATCTGGCAGCGTGCTGGACTGGCCACCAGTGACTGCCCTGGTGGTGCACCATAAGCCCAGCGCGCGCCGAGCGCACGCTGACTACAGTCGCACCGAGCCGGGCGCGGGGCCGAGGCCGGGGGCACAAACCGAACGGGGTCGACATGAGCAGGGGCACACGGGGGTTGGTGAAGGCCGCCGTGCTGGCGGTGTTGGCGCCGCTGGCTCTCGCCGCCTGTGGCGAGGGCGACGACAGTCCCCGGTTCGTCACGGGCACCACGCCCGGGCCGGTGGCCAGTGCCGAGGCCACGCCGAGCGCCAGTGCGGCGCCGGCGGCGTTCGCCTTCTCGGTCACGCCGGCGGCCAACGCGAAGAACCTGCCGGTCAGCTCGGAGATCGGGGTGAAGCTCGACGGTGGCGAGGTCACCTCGGTCACGCTCACCGAGTCGGGCGGTGGCACGGTCTCCGGCTCGATGCGGGAGGACGGCACGGCGTGGGTGCCGAGCGGCCCGCTGAAGTACGGCAAGACGTACACCGCTTCGGTGACCGCCACCAAGGACGGCGGCACGGCGACCGAGACCACGACCTTCACCACGATGGGGCAGCCGGGGAAGCGGGTCGGCACGGGGCTGTACCTGTTCGACGACAAGACGTACGGCGTGGCGATGCCGGTGGTCGTCGAGTTCCATCCGGGCATCGCGAAGAAGGACCGGGCAAGCGTGCAGAAGCGCATGTTCGTGAGCACCGACCCGCCGCAGCCGGGGGCGTGGCACTGGGTCTCCAACGGCACGCAGGCGTACTACCGCGCGCCGGAGTATTGGCAGTCGGGCACGAAGATCACCGTGCGGATCGGGCTGGGCGGGCATCCGATGGGTCAGGGGCGCTACGGCGACACCGACCGGAAGGCGACCGCGAAGATCGGTGAGCGGTTCGAGATGAAGGTCGACAACCGCACCAAGCAGATGACCGTGCTGAAGAACGGCAAGGTCGTGAAGACCATGCCGGTGAGCCTGGGCAAGAAGGCCACTCCCTCGGCGAGCGGGACGATGGTGGTGATGGAGAAGAAGGAGCAGACCGTCTTCGACACCACCGACGACCCCAACCCCGCCAACCGATACCGCGTGGACATCGCGTTCGCACAGCGGCTTACCTGGAGCGGGCAGTACATCCACGCGGCGCCCTGGTCGGTGCAGCACCAGGGTCAGCGCAACGTGTCGCACGGCTGTGTCAACGTGTCGACCGAAAACGCGCGGTGGCTCTTCGGGCAGACCAAGATCGGCGATCCGGTGACCGTGACCGGCACCGAGGAGAAGCTCGGCGCGGGCAATGGCTGGACCGCGTGGAACATGAGCTGGAAAGAATTCATCAAGGGCAGTGCACTCCCCGTAACGCTATAAACACCATAAATCCGGGCAAAGCCGAGTGTTCAACACCACGGCATGAAACCGGGATTTGGCGAAGCGCGTCATAAGAGGAGGATTGACCCCTGCTCCTGGGTAGTGAGTGGGGGCGCCTAAACACTTGCGAGGGGATCATGCCAGCGAGCCGAGTGCACCGACGTACGCCGAGCCGGAAGGCGGCGTGGCGAGCGCTCTCCGCCGCCGCGCTCGCCGGCATCCTCGCCCTCACCGCCTGCGGCAGCGACTCCCCCGGCGCCTCGTGGAACGACGGCAAGAAGGATGGCGGGCAGCAGGCCGACAGCGGCCCCAAGCAGGGCGGCACCATCACCAGCCCGGCCGCGGACGCCAAGGACGTGCCCGCCTCGACCACGATCGCCTTCACGCTGGAAAACGCGAGCGACCCGAGCATCGAGCTGAAGAGCGCGAGCGGCGAGACGGTCGAGGGCGAGTTGCAGGAGGACGGCAAGTCGTGGCTGCCGGAGGGGGCGCTGGAGTACGCCACCACCTACACGGCGACCATCAACGCGACCGGTGCGGACGGTAAGCCGACGACCAGCACCAGCACCTTCACGACCATGGCCAAGCCCAGCAAGGTGGTGCGGGTCTCCAGCTTCCTCGGCGACGGCCAGGTGGTGGGCGTGGGCATGCCACTGATCGTGCGCTTCGGCCGCGCCGTGCCCAAGGACTACCGCGACGACGTGCAGGCCCGCCTCTTCGTGCGGTCCACGCCCCACCAGGAGGGCATCTGGCACTGGGCCAGCCCCACCGAGGTGCGCTTCCGGCCCAAGGAGTACTGGCAGGCGGGCACCCAGATCCGGTACAAGCTGCAGACCGGCGGGCTGCCGATGGGCGATGGCTACTACGGGCGCGCCGACGTCAATGTGGACGTCAAGATCGGGCCGTCGCTCATCATGACCGTCGACAACAAGACCAAGAAGATGACCGTCACCAAGGACGGCAAGGTCGTCAAGACCATCCCGGTGAGCCTGGGCAAGAAGAGCACGCCCTCGTCGAGCGGCACGATGGTGGTCATCGAGAAGCAGCGCAAGACCATCTTCGACACGATGGACGATCCCAACCCGGAAAACCGCTACCGCACGCCGATCGACTTCGCGCAGCGACTCACCTGGAGCGGACAGTTCATCCACGCGGCGCCCTGGTCCGAGGGGCAGCAGGGGCGGGTCAACGTCTCGCACGGCTGCGTCAACGTGTCGATGGCGATGGGCGAGTGGCTCTTCGGGCAGACCCGGATCGGTGACGTGATCACGGTCAAGAACACCGAGGAGAAGCTCCAGAACGGCAATGGCTGGACCGACTGGAACATGAGCTGGGAGCAATACGTGAAGGGAAGCGCCATCCCCTACAACGGATAGGGGATGGCCGCTGCTGCGAGAGGGTGACTGAGGGGATTTGAACCCCCGACACCCGGGACCACAACCCGGTGCTCTGCCAACTGAGCTACAGCCACCACGTCAGCCGCGCCGGACATGCCGGTGCGGTGCGCCGACCAATGATAGCCATACCCTGCCCCACTCCGTCGACAGGGTAACGGTGGAGAAATCAGAGCGTCGCCGCGATCGCCTTGGCCGCCTCCACATCGGGCCCCGGCAGTGGCACGAAGATGGTGCGGCGGTAGTACTCGAGCTCGCGGATGCTCTCCCGGATGTCCGCCAGGGCGCGGTGGGCGAGACCCTTGGCGGGCTGGCCGAAGTACACGCGGGGGTACCAGCGGCGGCACAGCTCCTTGATCGACGAGACGTCGATCATCCGGTAGTGCAGGTGGGCGTCGAGCCTCGGCATGTCCCGCGCCACGAAGCCGCGGTCGGTCGCGATCGAGTTGCCACACAGGGGCGCGGTACGCGGGTCTCGCACCCACTGGGTGATGTACTCCATGATCATGTCTTCGGCCTCGCGAAGGGTGACCGCCGACCGGCGGACCTCCTCCGTCAGGCCGGACTTCTCGTGCATCTCGCGGACAACATCGGGCATCGCGGACAGTGCCGCCTCGTCCGCGTGGATGACAACGTCAACCCCCTCGCCGAGTACGCGCAGGTCAGGGTCGGTGACCAGCGCGGCCACCTCGATCAGCGCGTCCTTGCCGAGGTCGAGCCCGGTCATCTCACAGTCGATCCAGACCAGAAGATCAGCCACGGGGTCAGCCTACGCGTCGGCGGTCCTCCATCACTCGGGCCGAAGCGCCGTTACGCTGCTGAACATGCCGAAAGCCATCCGGATCGCCACGGTCACGGCACTCGCCGCCGCGGTCGCCGCCTTCCTCGGGTGGTACGGCAACCGGCACGACTTCTTTGACCTGCGCATTTACGTGAGCGCGATGCGGTGGTGGGCGGACGGGCACCCGCTCTACGAGTACGCGCAGCCCGACCGGGTGCAAGGTGAGCTGTACTTCACCTATCCCCCGTTCGCGGCGGCGCTGCTCCGGCCGCTCGCCGAGATCCCGATGGGCGCCACCATCACGATCTTCCTGATCGGCACCGCGGTGGCCATCGGCATCACCACGTGGTGGCTGGTCACGCCCGTCGCCCTCCGCCACCGGCAGCCGCCGTGGTTCGCCGCCGGGCTGGCCATCCCGCTGGTCTTCGCGATCGAGCCGACGCGTGAGACGTTCACCTTTGGTCAGATCAACATGCTGCTGGTGCTGCTGATCCTCGGCGACCTGCTGCTGCTCGTCACCAGAAACTCGCGCTGGGCCGGGGTGGGCGTGGGGCTGGCGACCGCGCTCAAGCTGTACCCGGGGATCTTCATCGTCTATCTCCTGGCCACGCGGCGCTGGCGCGCGGCGATCACCGCGAGCGCGACGGCGGCCGGCGCGACCCTGCTCGCGGCCGCGTTGGCGCCGCGCGACTCGTGGCAGTTCTGGACGCACGAACTGTGGGCGACCGACCGCGTGGGGCGCACCGACTACACGGGCAACCAGTCGCTGCTCGGGCTGATCGGCCGCGCCGCCATCCCCGACGAACCGAGCCGCCTGGTGTGGCTGGGGCTGGTGGCGCTCATCGCCGTGTACGGCCTGCGCCGCGCCGCCCAGGCCGCCCGTGGCGGCGACGAGGTCGCGGGGCTCGCGCTGGCCGGGCTGGTGGGCGCGCTGGTCAGCCCGATCGCGTGGACCCATCACGTGTACTGGTACGTGCCCGCCTTCGTCGTGCTGGTCGACGCCGCCCTGCGCGAACGCGACCTGCGACCCCGGCTGGCCCTGCTCGGCGTGGCCGCCGTGGGCTACCTGGTGCTGCTGCGCGGCGTGGTCTCGTTTGACGACTGGGGCATCGCGCCGCTGCCGACCGACACGGTGGGCGAGTTCCTGCGGCGCAACGCGTATGCGCTGCTCGCGCTGGTCTTGATCGCGGTTCTCCCGGTACGTACCGGGGTGCTCGATTATCGCAGACGAGGGGCGAAATGGACAGACCTACCTACTCACGCCCGAGTCGGCTAATCTTTCCTTAACAGACAAGCTCCCCCGTGTTACACCGTTTCCCCCGGTGAGAGTGGCCCTCCGCAAACGGCATGCGGAGGGCCACTCGCCATTCCTACCCGCTGCGGGCCCCGGCCAGGTGGGAGGCACGCCGTGGTTGGGCTCGGGGTCACCCGACGGCGTTGAGCACCGAGGCCAGATGGGCTACCGCGATGCCCGCCGTGGGCCAGACCGCCGCTCCCGCGGCCTCGCCCTCCGCCGCCCCGTGCCAGAAAGACCTCCACCGCAAGGCCCTAGTCGCGGCGGGCGCGGCGGGCGGTGGACGGGGATGCGGCGGCTGCGGGGCTGGCGTCGGTGGGGAGGCCGGCTGCGGTCTTGCGGCGACGCGTTGAGCGGGACTTGGCGCCGAGCGATCCCAGCGCGCTCGCGAGGTCCGCGGAGCCGGGCAGGTCCGGCCCGGTCACCTCGGCGCGCTCGAACTCGGGCAGCTCGGCATCGCCCGGCCCCGCACCGTCGCCCGCGCCAGCATCGCGCAGGTCGGCGACGTCGCCCGCGCCGGCATTGCCCAGGTCCGCGTCGCCGTCCGTGCCAGCGCTTCGCGGGTCGGCGCCGTGGATGTCGGTGTCGCCCAGGTCCGCGTCGCGGAGGTGGGCAGCGCGCGTGTCACCAGCGGCCAGGCCAGCGCCGCGCGGGGCGGCGACGCCCGAGGCCACGAGCACACCGGGCGCCTGCTCGCGCGCCGGCGCGGAAGGCGAAGACGGCGCCGGCAACGGGGCGGGCGTGACGCCAACGCTCGGATGGGGCGGCCAGGTCAGGATCGGCTGTACCGGCATCGGTGTGGGAGCGGCCCAGCCTGGCCGTACCTGCTGTGGCGTGACCACCTGCGGCGGCGCCGGCGGCGGGAGGACGTCGGCGAGCGTGGCGGGCCTCGGGGCGGCCGGGCGGCGTACGGGCCAGGCGAGCGTCGCCATGCCCAGCACGATCAGCACCGCACCTGCCACGAGCAGGCCCCAGGTCGCCGGGGCGAGCCAGCCGGGGCGTACCTCGACGCGCAGGTCCACCGTCATCCCGGCCTGGCCGTCGGGGTGCATGACGACCAGGGCCAGGTGCTGGCCGCGCACCTGGGCGGAGTCCCAGGCTACGGCGCCGGTACCGGCTGCCTGCCAGGCTGGCTGCGCGGCGGGTACGGCCGTGCCCTCGACGGGCGTGACCCGCACCGGCAGCGGGCCGCTGGTGAGGCTGACCCGGTCGACCTGGGCGTACGCGACGCCGGCGAGGTAGCGGGCCACATCCGTCGCGGGCGCGATGCCCACCAGCGCCGGGCCGGCCTCGGTCTCGGCCGTGACCCGCAGGCGCGTGTCGCGGGCGCGCGTGAACGGGGCCTCGCGGCGCAGGAGGGCGTCCAGGTCGGGTACGACGACGGCGTGACCGGGGGTGGTGATCCGCTCGACCCGGCCGCTGAACGCGCCGTCGCCGTCGCGGTGTTGCATGGCCGTCCACAGTGCACCGCCGACCAGCAGCACCGGCAATCCGATGGTGAGCAGCAGCATCCCCGCCGCTGTGCGCACGATCCGCATGTCCCCGTCCCCCTCCAGCGACGCCCCGAAGGGCGCCCGACAAGGGACGCCAGCAGAACCGACAAGACGTCCCTTATGAGGTGAAACGAGGCTACGGCCGTCAGGACGCCCGTACCGGCCAGACGAACGCGAGCACAACCTTCCGCGAAAACGCTGGCGGTCAGGAAGTGCGGCGGCTCCGGGCGAAGGCGAGCCCGCCCAGGGCCAGACCTCCCAGGCCCGCGACCAGCGCGACCACCGCCAGGATGATGGCCAGCCCGTCCGCGACGCCCTCGTCCTCGTCCGGCGTGGCCGCGGCCGGGGGCGCTGAAGCGGCCGGGGAGTTGTCGGCGGCCACCAGCCTGAGCACCGGCGCGGGGTTTTCCGGCTCCTCGGCGCCCGGCTGCGGCTCCTCGATCCACCGGGAGACGTTGCCGTCGGAGTACGTCTGAAGCGCCTTGAAGACCATCGTCTCGGCGTCGGGCAGCGGGCCCATCGAGACCGGGAACTCGGCGAACTCGCCCGGCTTGACCCCGCCGCCCGACGCCGCGGTCCAGGTGATCTTCGAGACCACCTCGCTGACCTGGGCTCCGTGCACGTCGATGGGCGGGTCGACCTTGCGCCGCTCGATCTGGGCTGTCCAGCCGGCGACCGGCATGATCGAGACCGAGCCGACCGGCGCGTTCTCCGGGAGTACCACCTCGAGTTTGACCGTGGACGCGGTGTCGCTCTCGTTCGGCACGCGGAACGCGAGCCGCGCGAACCCGCCCTTCTCGGCCTCCTTCGGGTTCACCGTCACGTGGGCCGAGGCCGGCGCGGCGAAAATCACCAGGACGGCGAGGAGCGCGCCGAATACGAGAGCAACGCGTTTCATGGGAAACCCTTCTATTTGATCGGCACGATGGCTGTCACCGTGGCCTGGTCGATCTCGGAGATACGGATGGTGAAGCGGAACTCCCAGTCGCCTTCGAGCGGGAGCGTGATCTCGCCGGTGGCGTGGTTGTCGGTGAGCGGCAGCAGCGGGATGTCGACCGGCGCCACCTCGTTGGCCGGCAGCGCGGCCGTGCCCTTCCACTCGACCACCGGGAGCGGCTTGTTGGCCTGGTCGTAGGCGTACAGGTGGACCGAGTTGTTGCCCTTGCGCGCCGGGTCGACCTCGACCTGGAGGTTGAAGAGGTTGCTGTTGAGCGTCGCCGAGTAGTAGCCGGGTCCGCTCAGCTCCTCGTTGGCCGCCGCGGTGCGGGCGGGCGTGGTCTGCACCAGCACGGCGGTAAGGCCCAGCACGACGGCCGTGATACCCAGTTCGACGCCGACCGCACGGCGCAGCCGCCGCGGCCCGCCGCCGGCCAGCCGGTCCCGGACCAGCTTCCGGGAGTACGCGGCGACGGCGACCACCGCGCCGAAGAGCACCACCTTGGCGATGATGAGCCGGCCGTACGTGGTCGACACGAGTGCGTCCGGCGTGCCCACCTCGATCAGCGCCTGCACGGTGCCGGCCAGTACCAGCGCGGACACCGCGAGGGCGGCCCAGCGCGACCAGATCGGCAGGATCGCGCCAAGCTCACGGTCGTTGGCCTGGCGGAGCAGGAACGCGAGCAGCATCACCAGTCCGCCCAGCCACACCGCCATGCTGGCCAGGTGGACCGCGTCGACCACCACTGAGACCGCGGCGACCGGGGAGGCGGCCGGATGCCCGGCGATCGGCCAGGTGAAGAGCGCGGCACCGCCGAGCACCGCCAGCAGGATCTGGTCGACCCGCCCGGTCTCGCCGCGCAGCAGGGGGCGCAGCAGCAGCGCGATGGCCACGAGCAGGCCGAGCCGGATCAGGTGGGCGGTGCCGAACGTACTGGACAGCACGTTGCGCAGCGTCTCGCCGGAGACGTCGAAGAGCCCGCCGCCGCTCGTGTACGGCACCTGGAGCCAGATCCCGGCCAGTGTGGCGAGCGTCACGAGACCCATGCCGCTCCAGACCACGCCCGACGGGCCGCTCCGCGACAGGCGCGCCGGCCACAGCAGGCTGAGCACGAGCACCGGCCCCACCAGCAGCACCAGGCCGACGTACCCGATGTAGCGCACCACCTTCGTGCCGGTCGCGACGGTGGGGTTGTCGGCCTCCTCCTCGACGGCGTCGCTCGGCGGTGTGGTGGAGGGGGCGCCCACCGAGTACGTGAAGCCGCCCGAGACGGGGTGGCTGTCCGCCGAGATCACCCGGTAGCTGACCAGGTACGTCCCGCGCGCCCCGGTCTGCTCCACCGAAATGGTCACGACCCGGCCGTCGAAGCTCGCGTCACCCCGGTCGACCCGCTTGCCGTCCGGGCCGATCACGCGCACGCGGTCGGGCACCTTGCGCACCGACTCGGTGAAGGTGAGCACCACCTCGGCCGGCGCGACCTGGAGCACCGAGTTGCCGATCGGGTTGCTGCTGTCGAGTACGGCGTGGGCGCTGGCGGGGGCGGCCGGCAGGGCGAGGGCCGCGAACGCGCCAGCGACCAGTGCGAGGAGCAGGAGCGAGAGTCGCGTGGCTACGGACCTTCCGCGTGCCGGGCCAGTGCCAGGCGACGGGGCGTGGGGGGAGGGGCGGCGGGTCATGACGGCCATGATTTCTGAGCCAGGCGCGCTGAGGCGAGCCGGGGCGCATAGCCGGTCATGGCTATCTAGTCGGCGGAGGGGCGGAAAAAGTTCCCGGAGGGGCACTCAACGATTTTCCAGGCAACCCGCGTACCCTGAGTTGCCGTGATTCCCGCCCAGCGTGAAGGCCACGCCGCCGACGACTGGGTGCACGCTGCCCGCGCCGGCGACCCGGCCGCGCAGGCGGCGTTCGTGCAGGTCACCCAGGTCGAGGTGTGGCGGTTCGTGGCCGCTCTGGTCGACCCGGGCAGCGCAGACGATCTGACCCAGGAGACCTACCTGCGGGCGTTTCGGGCACTCCCCTCGTTCGAGGGTCGCTCCAGCGCGCGCACCTGGCTGCTCGGCATCGCCCGCCGCGCCTGCGCCGACCACGTGCGCGGCCTGGTCCGCCGCCGCCGGCTCGACGAGCGGCTGGCCGCGCAGGCACACACCGACGGCCCTTACCCTGACCCGGCCCAGCAGCTCGGCGCGGCTGACCTGCTGCGGCGGCTGCCCGACGAGCGGCGTGGCGCGTTCGTGCTGACCCAGGTGCTCGGCCTGTCATACGCCGAGGCCGCCGACGTGGAGGGCGTGCCGGTCGGCACGATCCGCTCCCGGGTCGCGCGCGCCCGCGCCGAGCTTGTCGACGCGCTCGGCGACGCTCTCGCCAGTTAGCCCGAGGAACCTCCCACACCCGTAGGACGACTTAATGAATGTGACTGTCGCGAGTCCGCCCGTTTCGCCCGCATCTGTCAGCAGATGGCACACCGCGCGACCGTGGCTCGGCACGCTGGTGCGGTTGGGGCTCGCCGCCGTCTGGCTGGTGGCCGGGGGCGCCAAGGTCGGCGACCTCGCCGCTTCCGGGCGAGCCGTCAACGCGTACGACGTGATGCCCTACGACCTCGCGAAGGTGATCGGCGCCGCACTCCCGTTCGTGGAGGTCGCGCTCGGCCTACTCCTGCTGGTGGGACTCGCCACGCGCCTCGCCGCCGGCGTCTCCGCGGCACTGCTGGTCGTCTTCATCGCGGGTATCACGCAGGCGTGGGCGCGAGGGCTACAGATCGACTGCGGCTGCTTCGGCAACGGCGGTCAGCTCGCCGCCGGCCAGAGCCCCTCGTACGGCCCGGAGATCCTCCGCGACCTGGGCTTCCTGGCACTCGCCGGGTTCCTCCTGATCTGGCCCCTCACCCGTTTGTCCATCGATAGCTGGCTGGAGAAGAAATGAGTACCAGGGCTGGGCAGAAGCAGGCCGCCCGCGTGGTGCGCGACCAGATCGCCCGCGAGAAGCGGCGCACGCGCACGTTGTGGACGTCGATCGCGGCGGTGGCTGTGCTGGCCATCGCCGGGCTGATCGGCTGGGGCGTGGTGGCGAGCCAGAACTCGGGCAACTTCACGCCCCCGCCGGGCGCGGTCGAGAACGGCACCGGCATCGCGGTGGGCAATGGGCCTACCAAGATCGACATCTACGAAGACTTCATCTGCCCCGGCTGCGGGCAGTTCGAGCGGCAGACCGGCGGGACCATCGACCAGCTGATCTCGGAGGGCAAGGTCACCGTCGTCTACCATCCGGTCGCCTACCTGGACCGGGCCTCCAGCACCGACTACTCCACACGCGCGTCGGCCGCTTCCGGCGCCGCGGCGGAGGGCGGTAAGTTCCGGGAGTACAAAAAGGCGCTCTTCGCGCAGCAGCCAGCCGAGGGCGGTGCCGGCCTCAGCGACGACCAGCTGATCGAGATCGGCCGGTCGGTCGGCCTCGGAGACGCCTTCGCCCAGGCGGTACGGGACGGGAAGTACAAGGCGTGGACGGCACACGTGACCGACGAAGCGAGTGGCGACGGCGTCACCGGCACGCCCACCGTCCGGGTAAACGGCAAGGACGTCCCGCCCTCCACGCAGGCCATCCTCGCGGCGGTCGGCTGAGCAGGCTTGCTCTGGCCGCGGTCGCCGGTGTCCTCGGGGCGCTGGTGGCCGCGGCCCCCGCGTCCGCGCACGGTGGCGACGCGCCCGACGCGACCAACTACCGCACGGTGGTGACCTCGGTGCCGCCGGTGCCGGGGCTGACCGTACGGGAGATCGAGGCGGGCGCCCGGCTGGAGCTCGACAACCGCACCGGCCGCACGATCGAGGTGCTCGGCTACGGCGGAGAGCCCTACCTCGAGGTGCGCCCCGACGGCGTGTACGAGAACACGCGCTCCCCCGCCACCTACCTCAACGCCACGCTCGCCGGCGACACCGAGCCACCGGCCACCGCCGACCCGACCCAGCCGCCGGAGTGGCGCCGCACCTCGGACGAGCCGGTGGCGCGCTGGCACGACCACCGCACGCACTGGATGACCGCCGAGCCGCCGCCCCCCGTCAAGGCGGACCCGGCCCGCGAGCACCGGATCCGCGACTGGGTCGTGCCGCTCCGCGAGGGCGTGTCCACTATGGAGGTACGCGGCACGCTCGACTGGGTCCCGCCGCCGAGCCCGGGCCTGTGGTGGGCGTTCGTGGTGCTCGTCGGCGCCGCCGTGGCCGCGCTCGGGCTGTGGTCGCGGGCGCTGCCGGTGCTCGCCGGGCTGGCCGTCGCGCTGGGGCCGGTCGCGATCGCGTACGCGGTGGCGCGCGAACTGGACGCCGGCACCACCGGAGTCGGCCCGGTGATCGTGGGGCTGCTCGTCGGGCAGGTGTGGCCGGTGGCCACCGGACTGGCCGTGATCGCCGCCGGTGTGTACGCCCTCGCCCGCCGCCCGGCCGCCGACTTCGCCCTCGCCATGGCCGCCACCTGCGTGGCCGTCTTCTCCGGTGCGGCCAACGCGGCGGTGTTCGCCCGCGGTGTCGTACCCGTGTCGTGGTCCCCGGCCACCGCGCGCCTGGTGATCCTGGTGGTGATCGCGGTGGGCGGCGGTGTGGCGGTGGCGGCCGCGCTCCGCATGCGCGACGCGGCCCGGCGGGCGCCCCAGGAACGGGAAGAGGAAGTGGAAACGGCTATCCCCTGACGGCGAAGCCGTACGGCAGCTCCAGCCGGTGCCGGGCGAGCAGCTCGGAGTCGGCCAGCAGCTCCCGGGTCGGCGCGTCGGCCACGATCCGCCCCGCGTCGATGATCACCGAGCGGTCGCAGAGCTCCAGGGCGTACGGCAGGTCGTGCGTCACCATCAGCAGCGTCACCGGCAGCGTGCGGAGGATCTCGGCCAGCTCGCGCCGGGCCGCCGGGTCCAGGTTGGACGACGGCTCGTCGAGCACCAGGATCTCGGGCCGCATGGAGAGCACGGTGGCCACCGCGACCCGCCGCCGCTGCCCGAACGACAGGTGGTGCGGCGCCCGGTCGCGGTGCTCGCTCATCCCCACCGCGGCCAGCGCCTCGTCGACCCGCGCGGTCAACTCGGCGCCGCGCAGCCCCAGGTTGGCCGGGCCGAACGCGACGTCCTCCCCCACCGTGGGCAGGAAGAGCTGGTCGTCCGGGTCCTGGAAGACGATGCCGACCCGGCGCCGGATCTCGGCCAGCGTGGCACGGTCGCGGTCGACGGTCAGGCCGCCGACCGCGACCGATCCCCCACCCCCGCCCAGAATGCCGTTGAGGTGCAGCACGAGCGTGGTCTTGCCGGCGCCGTTGGGGCCGAGCAGCGCGACCCGCTCGCCCCGTGGCACGGAGAGGTCAACCCCGCGCAGGGCGACCTGCCCGTCGGGGTACGCGTACTGGACTGCACGCACGTCCAGCGAGAGTGGTTCAGTCATTCGGCGCCCCCGGTGAGATCCGGAGCGAAGCGGAGGATCTTTCTTGGGGCGATCATCCCAGAATCACCGCCGTCCCCGCGATCACGGCCGTGGCGGCGGGCAGAGTCGCCGCGGCCAGCCACTGCCCCCGGGTCGCGGCGCCGGCGGCGAGCCACGCGGCCGGCATGCGTCCCTCGTAGCCACGCGAGACCATCGCGAGGTAGACCCGCTCGCCCCGCTCGAACGCGCGCAGGAAGAGCGCGCCCACGCCGGTGGCGAAGCCGCGCAGCTGCCACAGGAAGCGCGGGTCGTCGCCGCGCGAAACGCGGGCGATCCGCATCCGCCGCGCCTCGCCGCCGAGCACGCTCAGGTAGCGGAGCATGAACGTGGCGATCTGCGTGATGATCTGCGGGCAGCGCAGCCGGTCCAGGCCGACGATCAGGTCGCGCGCCGTCGTGGTCGCGGCCAGGATCAGCGACAGGAGTACCCCGAGCGTGCCCTTGGCGATGATGTTGAAGCCGCCGTACAGGCCCTCGCGGGCCACCTCCAGCCCCAGCACCGTCACGCGCTCGCCGGCCGCGAGGAAGGGCAGCGCGAGCGCCAGCAGCACGAACGGCAGCTCCACCAGCGAACGCCTGGCCAGCCAGCCGGCCGGCACGCGCCCGACCGCGGCGAGGACGGCGACCAGGATGGCGTATCCCGCGAAGGCCCAGACCACCTCGCGCGGGGTCACCACCACGATCACGGTGGCGGTGACCATGGCCGCGATCTTCACCTCGGGCGGGAGCCGGTGCAGCGGCGTGTCCCGTTCGAGATAGAGCCCTTTCACTCCCGTGTCTCGGCCGGCTGGCGGCGGCCGCGTACCAGCCAGAAGAGGCCACCGCCGACCGCGAACGTGAGCAGCACGCCGGCCACGCCCGACAGGCCGGTCGAGACGTACGCGTTGTCGATGCCGCTGATCCCGTAGTCGGCGAACGGGCTGTCAGCGGTCTCCGCGTCCTTCGCGTTTCGCGCCATGCAGGAGCCGCCGGTGATCTCGTCGTTGTCGTCGAGCGTGCAGCCCTTGGTGGAGGCCGAGTCGAGCCCGTCCGGCGAGCCGGAGGCGAAGTTGCTCACCACGCCGGCGAGCAGCAGCGCGACCAGCAGCCCGCCGAGGATGAACCAGGTCGTCCTCTTCATGCCGGCACCCCTTCCGCGCTGGCCGGCTGCGACCGCCTGAGGCCGCGCAGCGCGTACACCAGGTCGGGTCTGGTCTTCGCCACGGTCACGACGGTGACGGCCGCGATCAGGCCCTCGCCGATGCCGATCAGGATGTGTGTGCCGGCCATGACTCCGGCGATCGCGCCCAGGCTGTAGTGCTCGAGGTCGGTGGTGCCGCCGAGGGCGTACTGGATGACGAAGCTCTGCGACGCCGCGAGCACCGCGAACACCGACGCGACGAACGCGGTGATCCCCAGCCCCGTGGGCGTGCGCGGCAGGACCCGCAGGAGCAGCGCGATCAGCAGGTACGCGACCGCGGTGCCGACGAGCGCCATGTTGGTGATGTTGGGGCCGAGGGCGGTGACCCCGCCGTCGGCGAAGACGAGTGCCTGGACGACCAGCACGACCGCGACGCACAGCGCGCCCACCCACGGCCCGACGAGCAGCGCGGCCAGTGCGCCGCCGAGGAGGTGTCCGCTGACGCCCGGCAGCACCGGGAAGTTGAGCATCTGCACGGCGAAGATGAACGCCGCGACCAGCCCTGCCATCGGGGCGAGCCGGTCGTCGAGGTCGCGCCGTCCGCGCGAGACGCAGTAGGCGAGCGCCACGAGGGCGACAGCGCCATATATGGCCGAGACGGGACCGTTGAGCACCCCGTTCGAAATGTGGAGCGCCTCAGCTTCCATGGACCGGAGCTTATTTCCACTCATGCTTACTTGCCAAGGGCTGGCAATAAGACGTGTTCCGATAGGGTTCTCGACATGACCGAGACACGTCGACTTGCCCCCGGTGACATGGCACCGGACTTCTCGCTTCCCACTGACACTGGCGAGACGCTCTCCCTGAAGGAGCTGCGCGGGCGCAAGGTCATCCTTTACGCGTACCCGGCGGCGATGACGTCCGGCTGCACCAAGCAGGCGTGTGACTTCCGCGACTCGCTCGCCTCGCTCCAGGCCGCCGGCTACGAGGTCGTCGGCATCTCGCCGGACAAGCCGGCCAAGCTGGCGCAGTTCCGCGAGCGCGACGCGCTGACCTTCCCGCTCGTCGGTGACCAGGACAAATCCGTGCTGACTGCGTACGGCGCGTACGGCGAGAAGCAGCTCTACGGCAAGACCGTCACCGGCGTGATCAGGTCGACCTTCGTGATCGACGAGGAGGGTCGGATCGAGCGGGCGCTCTACAACGTCAAGGCCACGGGCCACGTTGCCAAGCTCCGCAAGGACCTCGGCCTCGACTGAGTAGACTCACTGCGTTTGCGGGAGTGGCGTAATTGGCAGCCGCGTCAGGTTTAGGTCCTGGTGTCCGAGAGGACGTAGGGGTTCGAGTCCCCTCTCCCGCACGCGCAGTTTGTGTGTTTCCGACGCGGACCGTCATCGCGGAGGCAGGCGACGAGCACTTGATAGTCGGCGTGCCCACACTGCGCCTCAGTGAGGCGATGCGATCCGCGACGACGCGCGAGCAGCACGGGCATCTTGGCCTCTTGCTCAGCCTCCAAGACGTCGAGCTGATGCCCCTCGTCCTGCCCACCTGGAGAGCTGCCGCGACTTCGCAGACTGGATCGACGACCTCGGCACCCGCATCGATCTCGCTACGGCCGCCCTGTCAGCGACCGGCGGCCGCACCGACGACGAGGCCGATCTGCAGCGTCTATGTCGTGACCACCGAACGTAACAATCGGGCGGACTCGGTCGCACTCCGCGCAACTGGGTCGCGCCCAAGAAAGCTTTGCAGCACGGCGTCGAGGTTGCAGCAGGGTGTCTCACTGTGGTTAGCTTGCTGTAGAACTTTTCTACAGGTGCCTAGGGGCCAACCCGAACACCACATCCTAAGGCCGCCTTCGGGCGGCCTTAGCGCATGAGGGGGGATGTTGCACCTCTGCTACCTGGACGAGTCTGGCGGCTGCGAGGCCCCGAACAGCAGCCCATCAGCCACACCCGTCATGGTCCTACTTGGCATGATTCTCGATGCCGCGTCCGTCCCCGCACTCACTCGGGACTTCCTTGACCTTAAACGCCGCCACTTTCCCGGACGCTTTACCTCTGGCCACGCGCTCGACCACATCCTCGTCGAGGTGAAGGGGAGCGAGATTCTCCAGATGACCCGTAGTTCATCGCGAAACAAGCGCCGACAAGCGGAGAGGTTCCGAACTGAACTTCTGGACCTGGCCGAGGCTCACCAATGTCGGATAGTGGGGCGCGTCTGGGTCAAAGAGTCGACAACCGGCATGGACGCAGACTCCAGCTACTGCTATGCAGTACAGGACATTTCCCGCCATTTCGGTCAATATATGCAACTGAAGGATGAAGTTGGCGTCTTGATCGCGGATGGGCGCAGCCATGGCACGAACCTTCAGGTGGCGCACTCGATCTTCACTCAGAAGTGGCGCACCGGAGGCGATCCGTACGCTAGCCTGCGCGAAGTGCCGCTGTTCGCGGCGAGCGACAACCACGCTGGCCTGCAAATCGCTGACCTTCTGGCTTCAACACTCGTCTTCCCGATGGCCACTGCCGCCTACTGTCCGCCTCGACCGGGCTTCGTGCATTCGTCCGCGCACTACAACTCAGTTCGGACTTCCTTCGGCGCACGTCTTAGCCAACTTCAGTACCGCTACAGGGATGAGACCGGTAAGTGGCGCGGCGGTCTGGTGGTAAGCGACCGCATCGCCCACCAGCCTGGTTCACGTCTATTCCGCCTTTGAGTCAGCTGGGGTGGCTCCGCCGGACGCGCCGTGACCGCAACCGCAGACGACCCGGCTCCCGCTCGTTGACGTCGGCCTGGGTCCCGGTCGCCGCCGGCTGCGGGCCGGCGCACCCCCTCACGGCCGGCAGGATGGGGGCATGGTGATCCGTTTCGAGCTCGATCCGGCCCTGACGCCCGCGCTGCGCGAGGAGATCGTGTCGCTGTGGACCGAGGTGACCAACGCGGGCGGCGCGGTCGGCTTCGTCGAGCCGGTCAGCCGCGACGACGTACTCCCCATGGCGGCCGCCGCCTTCACCGACATCGCCGAGGGGGCGGACCGGCTGCTCGCCGGCTTCGAGGGCGAGCGGCTCGTGGCCATGCTGATTTTCGTGGACAACCGGTTCGCGCTGAAGGACCACTGGTGCACGCTCAAGCGGGTCATGGTGCACCCCGACCTCCAGGGGCGGGGCTACGGCGTGGCGCTCATTGGTGCACCCTTGTTTCGCTCGATCCGGTCATGGGTTGGGCGCACCGGTG
>NZ_JBHLUH010000082.1:0-32161 GCF_042433955.1 Phytohabitans kaempferiae
CGCCGATTCGGGCGTCGAGGCCGCCGGCGGGACCATCCCCGCGTGCGCGGGGAGCACGGATCCGGATCCTGGCCGTGATCGCTGCGGTGCGGACCATCCCCGCGTGCGCGGGGAGCACCCCTCACCGAGCTCCTGGTGCCTCGACAGCGCCGGACCATCCCCGCGTGCGCGGGGAGCACGGTCCTGGACGGGGAGCCGTACAAGTTGCAGACCGGACCATCCCCGCGTGCGCGGGGAGCACGGATAGCCAGGCCACGGCTCATCCGACAACGCCGGACCATCCCCGCGTGCGCGGGGAGCACCTCGGCGCGGGCCCCGACGCCTGCCGGTACTCCGGACCATCCCCGCGTGCGCGGGGAGCACATCGACGACCGCTCCGCTCGGATCGCCGACCTGGGACCATCCCCGCGTGCGCGGGGAGCACATCCGCGCCTGGTGGCGCATGAAGCACCTACCGGGACCATCCCCGCGTGCGCGGGGAGCACCTGGCCTCGGGTTTCTGGGTGGGGGTTGGTTCGGGACCATCCCCGCGTGCGCGGGGAGCACGTCGCGGTGGCTGCCGCGACAAGGGCCGAACTCGGACCATCCCCGCGTGCGCGGGGAGCACACCGCCGGGCCGTACGCGGGCATGGGCAACACGGGACCATCCCCGCGTGCGCGGGGAGCACGTCTACATTGGACAGCGGGCCGTGTCGTACAGGGGACCATCCCCGCGTGCGCGGGGAGCACACATCGGAGAGCACCTTGCCCTCAGTGACCATCGGACCATCCCCGCGTGCGCGGGGAGCACTTCAGCCAGGACCTGCAGGGGCTGCTGGCCGGGGGACCATCCCCGCGTGCGCGGGGAGCACGACCTCGCGACGGAGCTGGTTACCAATGGCAGCGGACCATCCCCGCGTGCGCGGGGAGCACGGTTCCTCATGGCTGGTCTCTTCGCGTGACTGTGGACCATCCCCGCGTGCGCGGGGAGCACCCCCCTTCGGGGGATCTGGGGGCCTTCGGCCCCGGACCATCCCCGCGTGCGCGGGGAGCACGAGCGCCACCCCGGACTCTTGGGTGATCTTCAGGGACCATCCCCGCGTGCGCGGGGAGCACGGCCGAACGCCGGCCGGCTTCCGACGTCACATGGGACCATCCCCGCGTGCGCGGGGAGCACGCCACCACGGCGGGGAACGCGGCGGCGGTCACCGGACCATCCCCGCGTGCGCGGGGAGCACTTGGAGTTGAGCCCCCGGATGTTCGTGATGGGGGGACCATCCCCGCGTGCGCGGGGAGCACATCCCCGTGGCCACCGGCCTGGCCGCCGGCACGGGACCATCCCCGCGTGCGCGGGGAGCACTGCCCGAACGGTTCGCCGGCGTGCGGACCGTACGGACCATCCCCGCGTGCGCGGGGAGCACCGCAGATCGCCGAGGGCCGGGGCCGTGTCCCGGGGACCATCCCCGCGTGCGCGGGGAGCACGATAGAACCGACCACGATGAGCCACAGCCACATGGACCATCCCCGCGTGCGCGGGGAGCACGCGCAGCTCGCCATGGTCGGTGTCGGCGTCGCAGGACCATCCCCGCGTGCGCGGGGAGCACGACGCCAAGGCCGGCGATGAGTTCAAGGGCCAGGGACCATCCCCGCGTGCGCGGGGAGCACCGCACCCGGCCAACCGCACCCTTGGGCAGCGCCGGACCATCCCCGCGTGCGCGGGGAGCACACCTGCCACCAACCGGGGTCGGCTGGCGAGAACGGACCATCCCCGCGTGCGCGGGGAGCACTAAATCGTGCCGTCGATGGTCGACACCAGCCAGGGACCATCCCCGCGTGCGCGGGGAGCACCACTTCCAGTTGATCGAGCCCACAACAGGCCCCGGACCATCCCCGCGTGCGCGGGGAGCACGCAACCTGGTACGCCGTGGCGCCGGGCACCGCGGGACCATCCCCGCGTGCGCGGGGAGCACCAAGTCGGCTCCACCCTCGCCGTTGACGACGCCGGACCATCCCCGCGTGCGCGGGGAGCACGGTCGGGGAGAACGACCGGCACTGATCCCACGGGGACCATCCCCGCGTGCGCGGGGAGCACAGCTCGGCGCGCGGCGGCCCGGCCTGCGTCCAGGGACCATCCCCGCGTGCGCGGGGAGCACGCCGAAGCCGAAGTCGTCCGCGCGCCTTATGAGGGACCATCCCCGCGTGCGCGGGGAGCACCGCTCCTCGCGGTGGGTCGGGTGGAGGGTCAGAGGACCATCCCCGCGTGCGCGGGGAGCACAACAACCGGGAGACGTAATGGCGTACCTGGCAAGGACCATCCCCGCGTGCGCGGGGAGCACACGATGACCACCCGGAGGACGGGGTCGATCACGGGACCATCCCCGCGTGCGCGGGGAGCACTCATTGTTCGCCATCGGGTGCTCCCCGGGGTGCGGACCATCCCCGCGTGCGCGGGGAGCACACAACGTCGTGTTCTTCTACTCCGCTGTAGTCAGGACCATCCCCGCGTGCGCGGGGAGCACTTCCCGATAGGTGAGATCTTCTTTGGGATGCGGGGACCATCCCCGCGTGCGCGGGGAGCACGCCGAGGAGATCTCCCTGATCCTTGACGATCAGGGACCATCCCCGCGTGCGCGGGGAGCACATCCTCGGCCGCCTCAGCGGCCATCTCAGCGAGGGACCATCCCCGCGTGCGCGGGGAGCACGTCGCTGCGCTTGAGGGTGAGCTTGGCGAGGTCGGACCATCCCCGCGTGCGCGGGGAGCACGGCGAGCCGGAGGCCGGAGCGACACACGCCCTGGGACCATCCCCGCGTGCGCGGGGAGCACGTGACGGCGGTGAAGCTCGAGGTACCGGCCGCCGGACCATCCCCGCGTGCGCGGGGAGCACACTTATTGACCTGGGGGTTTGTGAGGTGTTCAGCAGATTTTCATTCACTTTGTTTGGCGGGCTCTTCTGTCCGGCAGAAGTTTAGCGTCCGGTCTCGTCGGTGGTTGGCGGGTCAGCGTGACCGAGCCGGTTCTTCATGATGTGCTGCGGCACGCCCGCGTCCGCCCCCGCCGGATTCCTACCGCTGTCCGTCACAACTGGAGCCCTCTCATCGCTTCACCTGGAGACCGGCCGCGAAGGCGCCGCGGCTGCCGAGGTAGCCGGTGATCCGATCCTGGGCACCGGTGTAAATGGCGCGTCGGCGGTCGACCCTGGGCGTGTGCTCGATGACCCGGGCCAAGTCGAGGACGCGGATGGTTGGTCGGAGGGAGAGCCAGATCGGGATTGCCTCGGCGCGGGTAGCGACCCACCGCCGGTTGGGCTGCTCGGTAAACGTGAATTTCGCGAGGATGCCCTCGCGGTTGTCGTCGTTCGGGAAGTCGTGGCGGGCGAGAGTGTTCCCCGTACCGTAGGCGATCCATTTGTCACCGATCCGCTCCATGGGCTGTACGACGTGCGCGTGGTGGCCGATGATCAGGTCGATGTTCGGATCCGCGATGAGCTGTTTGGCCCAGGACAGTTGTTCGCCGTTGACGGTGTGCACCTTCTCCGTGCCCCAGTGAGCGGAGAGCACCACGATCTGCGCCCCGGCCTTGCGGGTGACCGCGGCGGCGGCGCGGATCGCATCGACGTCGATCCGGTTGGCCAGCCATGCCTTGCCGACCGGCGGCTCCAGGCCGTTGAAGTGCATCGCCCAGGACAGGTGACCGATCTTGACGCCCTGTACCTGGTAGATCGTCGGCTTGGCGCGCTCCGCAGCGCTCCGGAAGGTGCCGGTGTGGCGTAGACCGACCGCGTCGAGGGCGTCAAGGTTGTCGTACACGCCTTGCTCGCCCTGATCCAGCGCGTGATTGCTGGCTGTGGAGCAGGTGTCATAGCCGGCGGCCTTGACCGCGGCGGCCAGGTCGACGGGAGCGTTGAACCGCGGAAAGTCCTTGGGCTCGCCGGGCCCCATCGGGGCCTCCATGTGGCAGATAGCCAGGTCCGCCGACTCGACGGCAGGACGGATCGAGGCGAACATCGGGTCGAAGTCGTAACCGGTGCGGCCCGCCGCCTCGGCGTCGGCCCGTGCCTGCCGCCAGGTCGGCGGGTGCACGAGGATGTCACCAGAGCCGAGGATGCTGACTTGGCGCGGCATGCCCGCCAGCGGTTGCGCGACAGTCGCAGCGGGGTGCGCGGATAGTCGCTCGCGGATAACGTCACCGCGCAGCGCCCACACGCCGGCCGGGGCGGCGACCAGCGCGGTGACGAGCAGGACGCGGATGGATGATGCGCGCATGCCGGGCATGCCCTTCCTAGAGGCGGATGACGCGGCGCAGCCGCTTGCCGAAGTAGCCAGAGTCGATAACGCCGTCGCCGCGCACGTCGCCGATGGTGGGCCCGTCAACCGTGCCGCGAGACGAAATGAACCGCATGCCTCCGTCGGCGTCGTCGCCGACGTAGATACCGGAGTGCGTGATCAGGGCCGCGTCGTCGTCGTCCAAGGCGAAGAAGACGAGGTCCCCGGGTTGCATGGCGGACAGGTCCGTCGGCGAGCGGCTGGGGCTGGGGGCGGCGGCGATCACCACCGATCGGGCGTACGCCGCCATGCTCGCCGCGGTGCGCGGCAGGCCATCGACGGTCGTGGTGGCGGTCTGGCTGAACAAGGGGATCCCGAACCGGTAGCCGTAGATCAGTCTGACAAAGCCGGAGCAGTCGAGGTCACGGACCCACCGGCCCGACGGTTTGACACTGCCGCCATCTGGGAAGTGCCACGGGATCGCGAGGTAGTCATAGAAGTCAGCACCGTCCCGTTCGTCGCGGCTGTGCACGTACCCGAAGCCAGCGTCGCCGGCGTACCGCACCCCTTGTTCGTCGCGGAGGTCGGGCGCGTCAGGCAGGTACTGCATCGCGGCGGCGAGCACGTCCACCGGGAGATCGTCGCGGCGAAGCTCGGCGAGCAGCCACTGGGCCAAGGATTCCGGGATCTGCGGACCGGGCGGCCACGCCTGCGGGGCCACCTGCACCCAGGTCGTCGATTCGACCACCGCGGCGGTGGTCGACGGTTCCGCGAATCGGCGGCGAGGACCCGCGAACGTGACCGTCCGCGCGCCGACGGTCAGTGTCGCCACCACGGCCTGGTCCGCGCGCCGACGGACCTGCATACGGGCCGGGCCGGCCATGTCGAGCAGTTCATACTCCTTTGCCAAGCGCTCGGCGGCGGGCCCACCGACCGGACGGTTGGCAGGAGCGGCGGTGCGCCACGCCGGATCGGTATCGTCCGATGTGGATCGGACGGCGTCGACCGTCGCCAAGCCCAGGCCGACGGCGGCCACGGCGACCATGGCTACCAATCCCAGGCGGACCAGCTTCACAGGGAGATCACCAAGAGGGCCGTCGCGCCAGTACCGCAGGTGACCACGGCGGTGGCGGCGAGAGTCTGCAACGCACGTGGCCGTACGAGCTGGAAGCCCATCAGCCCGGGTACCAGGAAGGACAGCGTGTCGCCGCCGAACAGGAACGGGTACTTCGCGTGCAGTGCCATGAACGCGGCGAGCGAAAGCGACGACGAAACCAGCATCGTTACCGCGAACAGCCGCTTGCCGTACAAGATTGTGACGTGCTTGAGCACCTTGATCAGCCCAACAGTCACGATCGCCACTGTGGTGACGGTGGCCAGGCTCCGCACATCCTCGATGGCGGTCAACACGATGCAGCCGGGCACCATCAGGCCAGCCGGCGCGACGTTGGTGATCAGGTATCCGACTAGTCCGAACAGCAGCCCGGCGGCGACGATGACGGCGCTGAGCTCGGAGGACAGGTCGAACGTTGCCATGAGGGCGACCTCCTGTTCATTCAAGAAAGCATGGGCCGCCGGCCGATGGTGTGCAGGATCGCGGGGTGCGCACCCCGAAGGACGGCGGCGGCGAGGTCATCGCGGGACAAGACAACGGTGGCGTCCGGGTCGATGGGAGGTGCGGCAGCCACGCTGTCGGCCCGGTACAGGGATTCGAGCTCGCAGGTCAGCTCGTCGAACGAGGCTGCGGCGGTGGCGGCCACGGTGACCTGGTGCAACGCCGCGAGCAGTTCCTCGCCGCGGCCGTGGATATTGCCGATCATGAGTAGCGAGATGTCTGTGTCTCCGGGGGCCATCGCCTCGACGATCGCGTCGCGCAGTTGCGGGCCGGTGCGGTGCTCCCCCTCAAGATCGACGACGCGGTCGCGCCACGCCTCGGGCACGTGGTACAGCGCGCTGCGGGTCGGCGAGCCGATCAGGAAGACCCGGTGCGGGTCGATCCGCGGGATGATCGCGCCCATCTGGCCGTTGCGCTCCACTCGGTCCGGCCGGCAGTTGATCGCCACGCAGACGCGCCTGCCGATCATCTGCCGCTGGCGCAGCAGGTCCACATTCATCAGCGTCGACACAGGGTCGTTGGCGGCGAACAGGTTGACCGCCGCGAACCGGCGCCCGTGGTGCACGCACGCATCGACGCGAACCATGCCCGGGTCGGGGACGGCGCGGTACATGCCAGCCAGTGCGGTGGCCCGGTCGACGCCGCACAGCTGCGCGACCGCCAGGGCGATCGCGACGTTCTCCTTGAAGGTGATCCACCGAAACGGGGCCATTTCGGCGTCGCTGACGGATTCCGGCTCGACCGCGATCAGCGCGCACTGGCGGCGCATGGCCTCTTCCCGCAGGATGTGCAGTCGCTCCCGTTCGGCGCTGATCACCACGCCGCCGCGGGGCATCGACCGGCTCAGCGACCGGGCGACGCCGTCGAGGGTGGGTCCCATCTCTTCAAGGTGGTCCTCCCGCACATTGGTGATCACGACGATCCCGGCGTCAACCAGCTGCTCCTGATTGACCTGCTGCAGTTCCGGCTGGACCGCCATGCACTCGACGACGAGGGTGGCGGCGCCGGCGTGTACCGCCCGCCGCACCACGGCGACCTGCTCGATCACGTTGGCGGCACCGCGACTGCGGCGTATCGGCACCTCCCGTCCTCCGGGGTAGATGAACCTCGCCGCCGTGCCGGTTGTCTTGGCCGCGACGACGCGGCAAGGGTCCGCACGCAACGCGCCGGCGATCAGCCGGGTCACCGATGATTTGCCGCGAATGCCGTTCACGACAACGCGGGTCGGTATCCGCGCGAGCTGCCGCCGGTGCCGGGCCCGTTCCACCACCAGGTAGCCCAGCAGGACAACCAACGCAAGCCCGAGCCCACCGACCGAAACGGCGACCTGAGTCCTCAACACGATCGGCGCCGGCAGCTACCAGTCGACCTGCCATGGCTTGGCATCGAGGCTGGGCCGGCGCCCGGCTGGGCGACGATCCCGGCCTCGGCCAATACCAGCTCAGCGTTACCGCTGATCGTGTTCAGGGTGTCCGCGACGGCGACCACGGCGCGCGCCGGGCCCGCCGCGGCACACGCCAAGGACCCACGCCCCGGCCTGCCCGCCACTCTGTTCCGTGCCATATCCGCCCTTCCCCGCAACAACTCCACCGATAGGGCAAAACACAGCCAGAGCTGATTCAACCGGCATCGTGATGTGAGCTGCGAGAAATCTCCGACGTTCCCCCGATAGCGTGGAGACCAGACCGAAACGTCCCGATTCGTACGCTCACCGACATGGCGGAAACCCCGGCGAGTCAAGTTGGTCCAACAGCGACACGAGATGGCCGCTTCGCCGGAGGCCGGACCGCCACGAGCGTCGTGCCCGCACCTGCGCCGTTGATGTTCGGGAGAGTGCACCGAGGACTCGGCGTCGGCTGATCAGCCGACGCCGGGTCCGGAGCACGGCTCGGCAGGATTGACCACGTCCTGGCCCGGCCGAATGTGCCGCTAGTTGTACGGGTTGTCGTAGAACGCGCTCCTGGTGATGTCCTTGGCGGTCGAGTAGTCGAAGTGGATGCCGGCGAAGCTGACCGTGATGCTCGGGATGACCCCGCCGTACGCGTAGGCGCCGCTGATCACTCCGGACAGGCCGTGGCCGCCGCCGCAGGACTCCGGACGGCGGGTGTTGTCGCTGGGCGAGAACCACTGGTGGGTAACGCCATTGATCAAGATTCTGACGTTCGGGTTCACGTAGCTCGACTGGCGACACATGATCAACGACAGCAGGTACTGCGAGTTGCCGCTGTCGAACTGAAGTGTCCCGACCAGCCGGCCCACCAGGAACTCGGCGCCGGTGCTGGTGTAGCTACGGAGTTGAAGGTCCACGGCGTACGGAGAACTCCACGCCGCCTGCGCCGGTGCCGCCGCCAGCGTGGTCGCCAGAACCGTCGCGGCGAAGGCGGTGGTGAGGAATCCGAGGAGGCGACGAGGTAATCCACTGATCGATGGCATGGATGGACTCCTTATATCGACAAACTTGAACGCCTGCCAGACTTCCCCATGCCGCTGGATGATCACTGGAAATCGACTGGACCCCGCCGATCGCGTGCCGCGAAGAAACCACCGCCGGGGCCCGCGCCGTCAAGAGACCGCCGGAACCGGCGATCCGTCACGCAAGCTCGTGGCGCCTCGCCGCACGGCGGCTGACCTCCACACAGCGAACATCAGCCGTTCACGGCCACGGCTTCCAGCGCCGGTCGCCGGATCGCCCGCCACCCGGAGCCCAGGTTGGCCGCCAGCGCGACCACCATCAGCACGGCGATCACGACGAGGTAGACCCCCGGACCGATGTCGGGCACCGCGTCGCCGGTCAGGGCGATGCTGTACGGGATCACGCCGGCCAGTGCCGCGACCGTACCGAAGACCAGACCGGTCACGACCGTGACGACCGTCTCGAACCCGAGCATCCGCATCACCTGCGGCGGTGTCGCGCCGATCAGCCGCTGCTGGCCGAACTCGCGACCCCGGTACATCGTGGTCGCCAGCGTCACGTTGATCAGCACCACCGCGGCGAAGACCGCGATCATCCCGACGATCACGAGGTTGAGCGTCTCCACGCCCTTCTCGTCGGCTGACTGCACCACGCTCGCGTTGTTCTGCACGCTCTGCAGGTACAGCGATCCGGCCACCACCCCGACGAACAGGATGATCGGCATCAGCACGCCGGCCGACTGGCTGGCCCGCTGCCGGATGTTGACACCGGCGAGGTAGCCACTGCTGCCCGACACCGCGCGCACCACCGGGCCGAGCACCGGCGCCATCAAGCGCATGAGCAGCGGCCCGAGGAAGGCGAAACCGATCGAGGTACTGATGCACGCCTGGCCCGCCACGGCCTCGGTGACGAAGCCCTCGTCCGCCAGCAACGTGGCGGTCAGCACCGCGCAGTTGGTGCCCGACAGCAGAAACAGGGCGCCGGCGATGAGACGGCCCTTGCCGAGTTTGCGGCTGTCGGTCGACGCCGACGTGAGCGCGTCCTTGGTGCTCAGTCCCGCCGCCCGGCGGGCGGTGACGAATGTGGCGATCGCGGCGGCGACGAACGTGTTGCCGATGCCGAGGCCGAGCGCGGCCGCCCCGAACCGGTAGTCGATGCCGGCGCCCACCCGGTCCGCCGACGCGAGCAGCGACAGCAGCCCACGGCCGGCCAGGTACCCGGCTGGGATGGCGAGCACCGACGCCACCGCGGTGACGACCGCGGTCTCCCCGATGATCAGGAGGCCGATCTGGGCCGGCGTGGCACCGGCCGACTTCAGCAGCGCGATCTCGGTCGCCCGCTGACGTACCGAAAGGTTCATCGTCACGGCGACGCCGAAGGCGGCGATGAGGATCCCCCAGCCACCCACGACGTACGTCATGTTGGTCAGGCCCTCCCGATCACCGTCCGGTACGCCCGGCGCGTTGCCGGTGTCGTACATGGCCGCGAAGGCCATCAGCAGGGTGGCGCCGAGGAAGACGTTGATGAAGCTGGCCACAAAACCGCTGGCGCGGAACCGTAGCGAGCTGAGGGCCAGTCGGAACATCCTCACGCCTCCGCCATCGTCTCGCGCTCGACGACGTCGTCGCCGAGCCGGGTCATCCGCTCGGCCACCGCCGCGGCCGTCGGGGTGGGCATCTCTCCCACGATCCGGCCGTCGGCGAGGAACAGCACCAGGTCGGCCTGCGCGGCCGCCACCGGGTCGTGGGTCACCATCACCACGGTCTGCCCGAAGGCGTACACCGCCTCGTCGAGCAGGGTCAGGATCTCGCGCGCGGTGGCGGTGTCCAGCGCGCCGGTCGGCTCGTCGGCGAAGACGATCTCCGGCGCGGTGACCAGCGCGCGGGCGATCGCGACCCGCTGCTGCTCGCCGCCGGACAACTCGGACGGCTGGTGGTCGAGGCGGTCGGCGAGACCGATCCGTTCGAGGACCGTGGTGTAGCGCTCCTGGTCGACCGCCTTGCCGGACAGCCGGGCCGGCAGCAGCACGTTCTGCCGTACGGTGAGCGTGGGCATCAGGTTGTACTGCTGGAAGATGAACCCGATCCGGCCGCGCCGGAACTTGGTCACCTTGGACTCGCGTCCGTACGGCAGTTCGGCGCCACCAATGTAGACCTTGCCCCGGGTCGGCTGGTCCAGCCCGGAGGCGCAGTGCAGCAGCGTACTCTTGCCGGAGCCGGACGGACCCATGATCGCGGTGAACGTGCCGGGCGCCAGCGCCAGGCTCACCTCGTTCAGCGCGATCACCGGCGTTCGGGACGACTCGTAGATCCTGGTGACAGCCTCCAGCCGCAACGCGTCGGCCGTGGCCACGCCGCCTGAAGTGCTACCTCGACTCATCGTCATCTCCCTGTGTGAACCGGCCGAACTGCCGCTGTCAATATGCCGTGATAGACCCGGCCGTGCACGGGTGCCAGGCTCCGGTACGACGGTAGGGAAAACACCACCGTGATACGCGGTCCCGCACCACTGACGGACACGGCTCGGACTGACCAGTGTGGAGGGACCACGACCAGCGGTCGCGGCCGGGCCCGGGAGGAACCGATGGAGCGTGACGTCTGGCAGTACGTTCGGCGGGCGGTGCGGATCTGTGTGCACGGGATGGTGCTCGCCGTCACGGCGTGGCTGAGCATCCCGCTGCTCGTGGTGACCATCGTGTCGATCGCCCTGATACCCGTCGGCGTCGGCGCACTCGCCGCACCGGCGGCTCTGCTGGCCGTGCGCGGGCTGGCCAACCAGCAGCGGCGCTGGGCCGAGGAGTGGTCCGGCATCGCGATCGCGACTCCCTACCGGGTCCGGCCAGGCGAGGCCGACCCGGGCTCGACCGGGCTGCCGCACCACTACCGGTGGCTCTTCGGCGACCCGGCCACCTGGCGCGACCTGTTGTGGCTGGCGATCAACATCCCGATCGGGGCGCTGCTGGGGCTGCTGCCGGTGGCGCTGATCGTCGACGGGGTGGCCGGCGTCTTCCTGTCGCCCATGGTGCTCCTGCTGTCCTCCACCGACCGGCTGTTCTGGGCGCTGGCGCTGCCCGGCGGCGCGGCGCTGGCACTGCTCGGTGTCGCCACTGGCCCTCAGATCCTGCAGGCTCACGCCGTATTCAGCCGGTCTCTGCTCGCGCCTTCCGGGCATGCGCCGACCGCGCGGGTCGACCAGCTCGCCGAGGCGCGCTCTCAGGCGGCCGAACCGCGCCGGATCGAAAGCGACCTGGTCCGCGGTATCCATCCGCCGGTGCTCGCCGAGCACGGCCTCGAGGCCGCCGTGCGGGCGGTCGTGCTGACGCTGCCGGTCCCGGTCGACCTGAACGTGCGGCTGCCCGGCCGGCTGCCGCTCCCGGTGGAGTCGGCCGCGTACTTCGCGATCACCGAGGCGTTGGCCAACATCGTCAAGCACAGTGCCGCCAGCCATGCCTGGGTCGAGCTGTGGCATGACGATCACGCCCTGGCCATGATCGTCAGCGACAACGGCGTCGGCGGTGCCGATCCCGCCGCCGGCAGCGGGTTGCGCGGCGTCGAGCAGCGGCTGGCGGCGTTCGATGGAATGATCACCGTCGCCAGCCCGATCTGCGGGCCAACCGTGGTGAGCATGCGGCTGCCGTGCGGGTTGTCATCGGTGAAAACCTCGCCCTTCTCCGGGTAGGGATGACCGGTTTCACCGCCTGCCGCATCGAGGTGGCCAAGGCCGCCGGCATGGGCCGGCCCGGCGCCCGCACGAAGGGCGGTGTCGGGGCGGGATCGACCTACTCCCCCAAGCTCGATCCGTACCCGGAAAGGGCGCCGACCGCCGGGTGCGTGTACCTCACACCCGAGCGGCGGCGGCTACCTGTCTCAGCCGGTGGCGCGGCGGCGGAACATGCGGGCGGCGACCGGCACGGACACCAGCAGGATCATGGACCACCAAAGCACCGCGAGCCAGCCCGCGTTCCCGATCGGGCTGCCGGCGAGCAGGCCGCGGATCGTGTCGACGACCGGGCTCACCGGCTGGTTCTCCACGACCGCGCGCAGCCCTGCCGGCATCGTGTTGGTGGGCACCAGTGCGCTGCTCACGTACGGAACGAAGACCAGGATCATGCCCAGCCCGTTGCCGCCCTCGACGGTCTTGGCCCAGACGCCGAGGATCACCGCGACCCAGCTGCACGCGGTGACGAACAGCAGCAGCAGCCCGAGCGCGGCCAGCCACTCCACCGGTGTGGCGTTGGGCCGGAACCCGACCGCCAGCCCGGCGATGATGAGCACGAGCGCCGAGGTGAGGTTGCGCAGCACGGCGGTGACCACGTGCGCGACCAGCACCGCCCACGGCAGCACCGGCATCGATCTGAACCGCTCGACGATGCCGTTGCGCAGGTCGTCGGTCACTCCGATCACGGTCGACGTCAGGTTGAACCCGACGCTGATCGCGATCAGGCCGGCGACCACATAGTTGATGTACGTCTGGTTGTCCGTCATGATCGCGCCACCGAGCAGGTAGCGGAAGATCAGCAGCGTGGCGATCGGGATCGAGAAGGTCTGGATCCACTGTTCCGGACTGCGCAGCGTGTGGGTCAGACTGCGGCGGACCAGGGTCCGGCAGTCGCTCACGATCAGGGCGAGCGATGAGCGTCGCACGACCGGCGGCGCGCCGGCGCTTCGTACGGGCAGCGTCTGCGTCATTGCCGTTCTCCAACTTTCTGACCGGTCAGGGCGAGGAACACGTCATCCAGGCTGGGCTGGCGCAGGGCCAAACCGCGCACGTCGAGGCCGGCGTCGGCGAGTTGGTTGAGCATGTGGCGCACCTGTGCCGGCCCGTCGACGGACACACTCACGGCCGGGGTGTCCAATTGGATTCCGCCCACGATCTCCTGCGCGCGCTGGGTGTCGTCCTCGGTGCTGAAGGCGAACTCCAGCCGCTCGGTGCCGACGGTGCGCTTCAACTCGGCGGCCGTGCCGTCGGCAACCACCCGGCCGCCGTCGATGACGACGACCCGGTCGGCCAGATGGTCGGCCTCCTCGAGGTTCTGGGTGGTGAGCAGGATGGTGGTCCCGCCGACGAGCAGCTTCTTAATGATCTCCCACATCGCGAGCCGGCTACGCGGGTCCAGCCCGGTCGTGGGCTCGTCGAGGTAGAGCACGGCCGGCGAGGTGATCAAGCTGACCGCGAGGTCGAGCCGGCGGCGCATGCCCCCGGAGTACGTGCGGACCTGCCGGTCGGCGGCCTCGTCGAGGTCGAACTGCTGCAGCAGTTCGGTCGCCCGCTGGCGGGCCGCGGCCGGGTCCAGGTGGAACAGTCGGGCCATCATCACCAGGTTTTCCCGTCCGGTGAGGATGCCGTCGACCGAAGTGTCCTGTCCGGTCAGCCCGATCAGCTCGCGCACCCGACCGGGTTCGCGCACGACGTCGAAGCCCTCGACGACCGCGGTGCCGCTGGACGGGGTCACCAGGGTGCTCAGGATGCGTACCGTGGTGGTCTTTCCGGCGCCGTTGGGGCCGAGCAGGGCGAGCAGCGTGCCGCGTGCCACCTGCAGGTCGACGCCGCGCAGCGCATGCACCTCGCCGTAGGTCTTGGTCAGCCCTCGTATCTCGATCGCATGTCTCGGGTCCATTGTGGTGCGAGCCTCTCTTCGTGATGACCGTCGCGCGGACGGCGGTTGCGGGGCGGCGACTCAGTCGAAATCCGCGCTCCGGTGAATTGCCATGTTGATCAACGCCTCGCTGTCCATCGCGTCGATCGACGGTTTCCCGTCCGGGTCGCTGCCGGCGTCGTCGTGTACCGCCTGGACACCGGCGAGTTCGAGCAGGCTGTCCAGCAGCCCGGCATCGCGCAGCCGGAACAGCGGGATCGACGCCAGCAGTTCGCGGACGCTCTCCTCGGTGCGGGCCTCGTCATCGCCGACCTGCTCGGGCACCAGTTCGGTGGCCAGGCGATCGGCGACGGCCCTCGGGGTCGGGTGGTCGAAGATGAGGCTCGCGGGCAGCTTCAGCCCGGTGACCAACACCAGCTTGTTACGCAGGCCCATCGCGGACAGCGAGTCGAACCCCATTTCGTTGAAGGCCCGGTCGGGCATCACCTCGTCCGGTCCCGGATGCCCGAGCACGCCGGCCGCGTGCGTGCGAACCAGGTCGAGCAGTGCCTGAACCCGCTTGTGCGCCGGCATGCCGGACAGCCGGTCGCGGAGGCTGCCCGACTCGGCGGGCGCCTGCTCGGCGGTCCGCCGGGTGACGCCGGTGCGGACCAGGGCGCGGAACACCGAGGGCACGCCGTCCGGTCCGGCCGGACCGCCGAGGTCCAGCCGCATGGGTACCAGCAACGCCTCACCCACCACGCCGCCGGTACCGCCCCGGGTGGCCGCGTCGAACAGGCGCAGCCCGGCCTCGACGGGCAGCGCGGCCACGCCGGACGCGGCGATCCGCCGGGTGTCGGCGGCGCTGAGGCCGGTCGCCATGCCGGCGCCGCCGACCGACTCCCACAGGCCCCACGCCAGCGACCGCGCGGCCAGTCCCGAGGCGCGCCGGTGCGCGGCCAGCGCGTCCAGCACGGCGTTGGCCGCCGCGTAGCCGCCCTGCCCGGGGCTGCCGAGCACGCCGGCGGCCGAGGAGAACAGCACGAAGGCGTCCAGGTCACGGTCGCGGGTCAGCTCGTGCAGGTTGAGCGCGGCGTCCACCTTCGGCCGGAGCACCGCGCCGATCCGCTCCGCCGTCAGCGAGGTGACGACGCCGTCATCCAGCACGCCCGCGGCGTGCACGATGCCGCGCAGGGGACGGTCGTCCGGGACCGCGTCGAGCATGGCCGCTGTCGCCGACCGGTCGGCCAGGTCGCAGCCGACGACCGACACCGTGGCGCCGAGCGCCTCCAGTTCGGCCCGCACGCCGGCCGCGCCCGGGGCGTCCGGGCCGCGACGGCTGGCCAACAGCAGGTGCCGCACACCATGCGCGGTCACCAGGTGCCGGGCGACGATCCGGCCGAGCCCGCCCGTCCCGCCGGTGACCAGCACCGTGCCGGTGGTGCTCCATGCCCCCGACACGTCCACGGCCGGCTGGTCGACAGTGGACGGTACCGGCGTCAGCCGGGGTACCCGGATGGTCCCGGACCGCAGCGCCACCTGCGGCTCGCCCGCCACGGCGGCGGTCACCGCCGCGAGCAGGTCCGCGGCGCCGATGGTATCGGCGGCCGGGTCGAGGTCGACCAGTACGATCCCCTCCGGGTGCTCGGCCTGTGCCGAGCGCACCAGCCCAGCGACGGCCGCCCCCGCCAGGTCAGGGTCTTCCGCATCGCAGGCCGCCGCGCCTCGGGTCACCACGACAAGTCTCGCGCCGGCGAACCGCTGGTCGGCCAGCCAGGAGCGCAGCGTGGCGAGGGCCCAGCGGGTCTCCTCGTGGACCGCGCCGGCGCCCTGCCGGGCCGAACCGCCCGCGCACACCAACACCGTGCCGGCGCCGGCCGCGGCGTCAAGGTCTGCCACCGGCCGGGAGCCGAGGCAGCCGGCGAGTCCCCACGGGTCCGGACCCCAGATCCGCCACCGGGCCAGCACACTCGTGTCCACTGTGGTGGCGGCCGACTCGGGCCAGTCCAGGCGCAGCAGCGAGTCGGCGGCGCCCGCCTCGGCACCGCCGTCACCGGCCGCCGGGGCGCTCACCGCCGACATCGGCCGCAGCACCAGCGCACCGATCGAGGCGACCGGTTGGCCGCTGGCATCGGCGATGTCGAGTGCGGCGGTGCCGGCGCCGGCTGGCCGCACGCGCACCCGCAGGTTTGTCGCGCCGACCGCGTGCAGCTCCACCTTCTCCCACGAGAACGGCAGCGCCGGCTCCTCACCCACCGCGCCGGTCAGCCCGATCGCGTGCAACGCGGCGTCGAGCAGGGCCGGATGCACCCCGAACCGGTCCACATCGGACTGCGTGGCCGGGTCGACCCGCACCTCGGCGTACACGTCGGTGCCCCGCTGCCACGCCGCCCGCAGCCCGCGGAAGGCCGGGCCGTAGGTCAGTCCGCGCGCCGCGAGGTCGGGATACATCCCTTCCAGCGACACAGGTTTGGCGCCGGCGGGCGGCCACTCGGCCAGTTCGAACATCGGTGGCCGGCCGTCGCCGGGGCCGAGCACGCCGGTGGCGTGGCGGGTCCACACCTGTCCGGGCGCGGCACCGTCGTTTCGCGAGTGGATGGTGAAACGCCGCGCCCCGGTCCCGTCCGGCGCGCCGACCGCGCACTGCAGCCGCACGCCTGCCCGCTCGGGTAGCACCAGCGGGACCTCAAGGGTCAGCTCGTCGATCCGCGGGCAGCCGACCTCGTCGCCCGCGCGCAGTGCCATCTCGACAAGACCGGTGCCGGGAAACAACACCGACCGGCCGACCACATGGTCGGCGAGCCACGGATGGGTACCGACCGACACCCTGCTGGTGAACAGCGTGCCGTCGGCGTCGGCGAGCTCGACGGCGCAGCCGAGCAGTGGATGCTCCTCGACGCCCGGCGCGCCCGATCCGGTCGCCGCCAGCCAGAAACGCTGCCGTTGGAACGGATACGTCGGCAGGTCGGCGGCTGGCACGGCAGCGGCCGAGACGTCCACCCCGAGGCCGGCGTAGACCGCGCCCCAATCCACCGATGCCCCGCTGGTGTGCAGTCGCGCGACAGCGGCCAGCGCGGTCTCGGGCTCGGGCTGGTCCTTGCGCAGCCACGCGACCAGGTCGGCGCCCGTATCGCGGTCGCTGAGAACCCGCATGGCCATGGCGGTCAGGGTGGCGTCCGGCCCCAGCTCGACATAGCGGGTCACGCCGCTGCGGGCGAGGGTGGCCACACCATCGGCGAAGCGGACCGCGTCGCGGACGTGCCGCGCCCAGTACCCGGGGTCGCACAGTTGGTCGGCGGTGGCGAGTTGGCCGGTCAGGTTCGACACCACCGGTATGCGCGGCTCGGCGTAGGTCAGGCCCTCGGCCACGGCGCGGAACTCGGCGAGCATCGGCTCCATCCGCGGCGAGTGGAACGCGTGCGACACGGCCAGCCGCCGGATCCGGCGACCAAGCCCGGCGAGGTGGGCAACGACGTCCTCGACCGCCTCCTCGTCGCCGGAGACGACCACCGATGACGCTCCGTTGACCGCGGCGATGTCGGCACCGAGCGTCAGCAGCGGGCGCACCTCGTCCTCGCTGGCCTCGACCGCCACCATCACCCCGCCCGCGGGAAGTGCCTGCATCAGCCGGGCCCGGGCGGCGACCAGCGTGCACGCGTCTTCCAGGGACCACACCCCGGCGGCGTACGCGGCGGCCAGCTCACCGATGGAATGCCCCAGCAGGACGTCCGGCACGACGCCCCATGATTCGGCGAGGCGGAACAGTGCCACCTCGACGGCGAACAGCGCCGGCTGCGCGTACCCCGTCCGATCCAGCGCCGCCGCGTCACCGCCGGCGATCACCTCCCGCAGCGGGCGATCCAGATGCCGGTCCAACTCCGCGCAGACCGCGTCGAACGCCCGCGCGTACACCGCGAACGTGTCAGCCAGTGCGACACCCATGCCGAGACGCTGCGAGCCCTGGCCGGTGAACAGGAACGCCGTACGCCCAGCCGACGCGACCCCGGACACCAGGCCCGGCGTGGCCTCGCCGTCGGCCACCGCCATCAACCCGCGCAGAAACTCAGGACGACGGGCGCCGATGACCACGGCACGGTGCTCGAACGCGGCCCGCGCCGTCGCCAGCGCAGCCCCGATCCCGACCAGGTCGCGATCGCGGTCGTCGTCCAGGAACGCCAGCAACTGTTCGGCCTGGGCGCGCAGCGCGGCGGGTCCCCGGCCGGACAGTGGCCACGGCACGGCGACCGGTCCTGTCTCCCGCGCCGGCGCCGGCCGCGCCGCTGGCACCGGCGGTTCCTCGATGATCACGTGAGCGTTGGTGCCGCTGACCCCGAAGGAGGAGATCCCGGCCCGGCGCGGGTGCCCGTTCGGCGTCCACGGCACGGCGTGGGTGAGCAGCCGCACGTTGCCCGCCGACCAGTCCACCTCGGGCGAGGGCTCTTTGACGTGGAGGGTCATCGGCAGCTCGTCGTGGTGCAGCGCCTGCACCATCTTGATGACGCCGGCGACACCGGCCGCCGCCTGGGTGTGCCCGATGTTCGACTTGACCGAGCCGATCCACAGCGGACGGTCGGGGGGAAGCGCCTTCCCGTAGGTGGCGAGCAACGCCTGAGCCTCGATCGGGTCGCCCAGCCGGGTACCGGTGCCGTGCGCCTCGACCGCGTCGACATCGCTCGCGGCCAGTCCGGCGCTGGCCAGCGCCTGGCGGATCACCCGCTGCTGGGACGGGCCGTTGGGCGCGGTCAGCCCGTTGGAGATGCCGTCCGAGTTGATCGCGCTGCCGCGCACCACCGCCAGGATCCGGTGGCCCAGCCGCCGGGCGTCGGACAGCCGCTCCAGGACGAGCACGCCGACGCCTTCGGACCACGCGGTGCCGTCGGCGTCGGCCGAGAACGCCTTGCACCGCCCGTCCGGGGCGAGGCCGCCCTGCCGGCTGAACTCCACGAAGGTCTCCGGGGTCGCCATCACCGCCACGCCGCCGGCCAGCGCGAGCGAGCATTCGCCCTGGCGCAGCGCCTGCGCCGCCCAGTGCATGGCGACCAGCGAGGAGGAGCACGCCGTGTCGACACTGACCGCCGGCCCTTCCAACCCGAGGGCGTAGGCGACCCGGCCGGTGACGATCGATCCGGTGCTGTTGCTGCCGACGTAATCGTGGAACTGCACCCCGGCGTACACCCCGGTCTGGCTGCCCCGCAACGATGTCGGGTCGATGCCGGCCCGTTCCAGCGCCTCCCACGCCACCTCAAGCAGCAGGCGCTGCTGCGGGTCGATCGATGGAGCGTCCTTCGGCGACACGCCGAAGAACCCGGGGTCGAAGTCACCAGCGTCGTACAGGAACCCGCCGTGGCGCACGTAACTGGTGGCGGGGCGGCGCATGTTCGGGTCGTACAGGCCGGCCACGTCCCAGCCACGGTCGGCCGGGAACTCGCCGATCGCGTCGGTGCCCTCGGACACCAGCTGCCACAGGTCGGCCGGCGAGCGGACCCCGCCCGGCAGGCGGCAGGCCATACCGACGATCGCGACCGGCTCGTCGTGGTCACGCCGCACCGGGCCACCCGCCGCCGGTGCCGGCCCGGCGGCCGCCGTTCCAGCCAGCTCGGACACCAGGTGGTTCGAGAGCGTGGCGGCGGTCGGGTAGTCGAAGATCAGGGTCGCCGGCAGGCTCAGCCCGGTCGCGGCGGTCAGCCCGTTGCGCAGCTCGATCGCGGTGAGTGAGTCGAAACCCAACTGTTGGAACTGCGCGGTCGGTTCGATCCGGGCCCCCGAGTCATAGCCCAGGACGGTGGCGGCGTGGCCCCGCACCAGCTCCAGCGCGGCCGCGGCACGCTCGGCCTCGGGCAGGTCGGCGAGCCCGCCGGCCGGCGCGGCGCGCCTGGCCCGGTCAGGTGCCCGGCGGGCGTCGCGGCCGGCCAGCCCGTACAACAGCCGGGGCAGGTCGGCGTCGGCCGCCCGCAGCGCCGCGAGGTCCAGCCGGACCGGTACGACGGCGGCGTCGGACGACCGTAAGGCGTCGTCGAACAGGCCAAGGGCATCCGATGTGGACAGTCGCCGGAGGGCGCCTCGGCCGGCGAGCCGGGACGCCTCGACGGAGACGCCCATGCCGCCGGCATGCTCCCACAGGCCCCACGCGAGCGCGAGCGCGTGCCGGCCCTGCGCCCGACGATGTGCCGCGAGCCCGTCGAGGAACGCGTTCCCCGCCGCGTAGTTGGCCTGGCCCGGCGCGCCCAGCACGCCCGAGACCGAGGAGAACAGCACGAACGTGCCGACATCGCCGGCCAGGTCGTGCAGGTGCGACGCCCCGTCGACCTTCGGGCGGAGCACCGCGTCCACGCGGTCAGGTGTCAACGAGGTGAGGACCCCGTCGTCGAGTACGCCGGCGGCGTGTACCACCGCGGTCAACGGGTGCGCGGTGGGGATCGACGCGAGCGCGGCGGCCAGCGCGGTCCGGTCGGCGACGTCGCAGGCGATCGCGGTGACCTGGGCACCGGCCGAGGTAAGCTCCTTCACCAGGTCGCCGCTGTCTTCGGGGCCGCGCCGGCTGAGCAGCAGCAGGTGCCGCGCGCCGTGGGCGGTGACCAGGTGCCGGGCGACGATTCCGCCGAGTGCGCCCGAGCCGCCGGTGACCAGCACCGTGCCCTCGGGGTCGATGCCGCCGACCGGGTCCGGGTCGGTGGGCTGGTGGACGTGGCCGGTGGGCAAGGCGCGCACGAGCCGCGCCACGTGCCATGACCCGTCGCGTAGCGCGCCCTGCGGCTCGCCCGACGCGAGCAGGGCGGGCAGCAGCGCCCGTACGTCCGTTCCCTCGTCGGCGTCGACCAGCACGAACCGGCCCGGATGCTCGGCCTGCGCCGACCGGATCAGGCCCCACACGGCCGTACCCGCGAGGTCGGTGACGTTTTCGGTGCCGACCGCGACCGCGCCGCGGGTGGTCAGGACCAGCACCGAGTCCGAGGACCGTGGCTCGGCCAGCCAGTCCTGCGACGCCGCGAGAGCGCGTCCGGTCGCGGCCCGGACCGAGTCGCCGTCGGTGCCGGAGTACGGCGTGAGGTCGACCATCTCGAATCGCACCGGGACAGCGGTCGCGGCGGTCGCGGCGAATACCGCCGGCCGCCATTCCACGCGGTACAACGGGTCGCGGATCGACTGTGGCTGGGACACCGGGCGGAACGTCATCGCGTCGAGCGTCGCGACCGGGGCGCCGCCGGCGTCGGCGACCGCCACGGTGAAGCCGTCGGTACCGGCGGGAGTGAACCGGACCCGGAGGTCGGCAGCGCCGTTCGCGTGCACCTCGACGCCGGACCAGGAGAACGGAACCCGGCCCGCACCGCCGGCCGGCCCGGCCAGCCGCAGGGCGTGTGTGGCGGCGTCGAGGGCGATCGGGTGCAGCCGGTAATCGTCCGCATCGGACCGCGCCGGCACGTCCAGCCGTACCTCGGCGAAGACCTCGTCGTCGCGGCGCCACACCGCGTGCAGCGCCCGGAAGGCTGGCCCGTACTCCAGGCCCGAGGCGGCGAAGTCGTCGTAGAGCGTGGCCAGCTCGACGGGTTCGGCACCGGCCGGCGGCCATTCGGTCAGGTCGGTGCCGGGCTGACCGGTGGCGGTCACCAGCGTCGCGGTGGCGTGCCGGATCCAGTGCGGCTCCACCGAGGCGTCCCCGTCCGCCGGTTCCTCCGCGACGGCGCGGGAGTGCACGGCGACGGTGCAGGCGCCGGCCTGGCCGTTGGGATCGACCGTGACCTGGATCTGGACCCCGGTGTCGGCCGGCACCACGAGCGGGCTGTTCAGGGTCAGCTCCGCCACCCGCCCGCAGCCGAACGATTCGCCCGCGCGCAGCACCATTTCGAGCAGCGCGGTGCCGGGCAATGTCACGGCACCGCCGACCACGTGGTCTGCGAGCCAGGGTTGCCGCGCGACGGACAGCCGGCCGGCCAGGACGGATCCGCCGGTGCCGGCGAGTGTGACGGCCGCACCGAGCAGCGGATGCCCGGCCGGGTTCAGGCCGGCATCGGCCAGCCCGCCCGCGAGGTCGCCCCGGCCACGCGCGGCCAGCCAGTACCGCTCGCGCTGGAAGGCGTACGTCGGCAGTTGTACCCGCCGGCCGCCGCAGCCCGCGTACACAGCCGACCAGTCGACTGATGCGCCATGCACATGCAGCCGGGCCAGAGCCGTCACAGCGGAATGCGGCTCGGGCCGGTCCTTGCGCAACACCGGCACCAGAACAGCGTCCCGATCCAGGCACTCCCCCGCCAAAGCAGTCAACGTGGCATCCGGACCCAGCTCCACGAACCGGGTCACGCCCAGCCCAGCGAGAGTAGCCACCCCGTCGGCGAACCGGACCGCCTCACGCACCTGACGCACCCAATACCCCGGGTCACACAACACCTCAGGCGCGGCAACCCGACCAGTCAGATTCGACACCACCGACAACGTCGGTGCGGCATAGGACAACGACTCGGCCACCCGGGCGAACTCGACCAGCATCGGCTCCATCCGCACCGAATGAAACGCATGCGAAACCGGCAACCGCTTCACCCGCCGACCCAAGCCCACGAAATGAGCCTCAATCGCGGCAACCAGCCCCTCGTCACCAGAGACCACCACCGACCCAGGGCTGTTCACCGCCGCGACATCCACACCCGAACTCAGCAGCCCACGAACTTCCGCCTCGGACGCCTGGACCGCGGCCATCACACCACCGGACGGCAGAGCCTGCATCAACCTGGCCCGAGCCGCCACCAAACGACACGCGTCCGGCAACGACCAGACTCCCGCCACGTGAGCCGCCGCCAACTCACCAACCGAATGGCCCAACAGAAGGTCAGGGACCACACCCCAGGACTCCAACAACCGGAACAACGCCACCTCAACCGCGAACAACGCCGGCTGCGCCCAACCCGTCTGATCCAACGACCCGCCGGAACCGTCGGCGATCACTTCGCGCAACGGGCGATCCAGATGCGGGTCAAGCTCGACACACACGCCGTCGAACGCCTCCGCGAAGACCGGGAACGCCTCCACCAACCCTGAGCCCATACCCAACCGCTGCGCGCCCTGACCGGCGAACAAGAACGCCGTCAAACCACCACCAGCGGTGCCCTGAACAACACCAGGCACCCCGTCGACAAGCGCGGCCAACCCACGCATGCCACCGTCGCCGTCGGCGGCCAGAACCACCCCGCGGTGACTCAACGGCGAACGAGACGTCGCCAGCGTGTACCCGACATCCAGCGCGCTGTGATCGGGATGCTCGCGCAGGTACGCCAACAGCTGACCCGCCTGGGCCCGCAACGCGTTAGCGCCGTGCCCGGAGACCGGCCACGGCACCGGCGCGCCAGCCGGCCAGGTCCGCGTGGCCGGTTCGGCGGGCATTTCCGGGGCTCGGTCCTCGGCCTCGGCCTCGACCGCCTCCGCCGACTCCAGGATCAGGTGCGCGTTGGTGCCACTGACCCCGAAGGAGGAGACGCCGGCGCGGCGCGGATGGCCGGTGCTCGGCCAGTCCCGGGCCTCCGCCAGCAGGCGCACCTGGCCGGCCGTCCAGTCGACGCGGGAGGACGGTGTCGAGGCGCGCAGGGTCTTCGGCAACACCCCGTGCCGCATGGCCGACACCACCTTGATGACGCCGCTCACGCCGGCCGCCGCCTGGGCATGCCCGATGTTTGACTTGATCGAGCCCAACCACAGCGGCCGCTCGTCCGGGCGATCCTGCCCGTACGTCGCGAGCAGCGCCTGCGCCTCGATCGGGTCGCCGAGCGTGGTCCCGGTGCCGTGCCCCTCGACGGCGTCGACCTCGGCCGCCGGCACCCGGGCATCGGCCAGCGCCTGGCGGATCACCCGTTGCTGGGACGGGCCGTTGGGAGCCGTCAAGCCGTTGGAGGCGCCGTCGGAGTTGACCGCGGAGCCCCGGATCAGAGCCAGCACCGGATGGCCGTTGCGCCGCGCGTCCGAGAGCCGTTCCAGCAACAGCATCCCGCCGCCCTCGGCCCAACCGGTGCCGTCCGCTTCGTCGGAGAACGCCTTGCAGCGCCCGTCGGGCGCGAGCCCGCGCTGCCGGCTGAACGCGACGAACGGCCCGGGCCTCGACATCACCATGACGCCGCCGGCCAGTGCCAGCGTGCATTCGCGCTGCCGCAGCGCCTGGACGGCCAGGTGGATCGCGACCAGCGACGAGGAGCAGGCCGTGTCCACGGTGAGCGCCGGGCCTTCGAGGCCGAAGGCGTACGCGACCCGGCCGGAGATGACCGACGCCGCGTTGCCGGTGCTCAGGTAGTCGTCGATGACACCGTCGGTGGCGCCAGGGGCGAGATCCTCGTAGTAGTCCTGGCTGCCGCTGCCGACATACACCCCGATCGGCGCCTCACGCAGCGACAGCGGCGCGATGCCGGCCCGCTCGAACGCCTCCCATGTCAGCTCCAGCACCATCCGCTGCTGGGGATCCATCGTCAACGCCTCACGCGGCGAGATCCCGAACAGGGCGGCGTCGAACTCGCCGGCCTCGTGGACGAACCCGCCCGCACGCACATAGCTGGTACCCGGCCGGTCCGGATCGGCGTCGTAGAGAGCGGCGTTGTCCCAGCCGCGGTCGATCGGAAATGGCCCCACCGCGTCCATCCCGTCGGCCACCAGCCGCCACAGGTCTTCCGGCGAGCGGACCCCGCCCGGGTAGCGGCAGCTCATCGCCACGATCGCGACTGGTTCCCGGTCTGCGGCCTCGACTTCGCGCAACCGCGCCCGGGTCTGGTTCAGCTCGACCGCGGCCCGCTTGAGGTACTCCAGGACCCGTTCGTCGTCAGCCATCGGAGCCTCTCCAAGTTCCCTCGGTCCACAGCTCGCTGTCGAGCAGGTCCAAGACCTGGTCGACCGTCGCTCCTTCGAGCCGGCTCGCCATTCCGGGGCCATCAGCGGGGCTGAGCGCGCCGGTCAGCTTCGCCACCATCGCCTGCAACCGGGCAGTGACCCCGGTGCGCTCGATCTCCTCGTGCGGCATCGCCGCGACGAGCGTTTCCAACCGGTCCAGTTCAGCCAGCACCCCGCCGGTGCCCGGCTCGTTGCCGCTGTCGGGGCCACCGAAGGCGGCGGAGAGGTGGTCGGCCAGTGCCTTCGGGTTGGCGTAGTCGAACACGGCGGTGGCCGGTAGCCGCAGACCGGTAGCGGCGGCGAGCCGGTTACGAAGATCCACCGCGGTCACCGAGTCGACCCCGAGTTCCTTGAACGCGCGCCGAGGCTCGATGCCGGCCGGGCTGTCATGGCCCAGCACGGTGGCCGCTTCCGCGAGCACCAGACCGAGCAGGGTGCGTGCCCGCTCCGGCGCGCTGATCGCGGCCAGCCGGGCGCCGAGATCCGAGGTACCGGCGGCCTGGTCCGCCGCCGGTACCGGCCCGCCGCTGGCGGCGTCGAGCGCGGCGCGTGCCTCCGGCAGGTCGCGCAGCAGCGGCCGGGGCCGGGCCAGGGTGTAGATCGGCGTGAACCGGGCCCAGTCGATGTCTGCGACCACCAGGTGCGACTCGTCGTGCTCCAGGGCCTGCCGCAGCGCCTCGATCGCCAGTACCGGGTCTATCTCAGCCAGGCCGAGCCGGGTCAGCCGCTCACTGGTCGCCGCGTCGACCATGCCGCCACCGCCCCACGAACCCCAGGCGATCGACGTGGCGGTCAGGCCGCGGGCGCGGCGGCGCTGGGCGAGGCCGTCGAGGAAGGCGTTGGCGCTGGCGTACGCCGGGCGACCGGCGGTCCCCCAGACCGCGGCACCGGAGGAGAACAGGATGAACGCGTCCAGCGGGCGGTCGCCGAGCGCCCGGTCCAGGTTGGCGGCGCCGTCGAGTTTGGCCCGCGTGTGGTCGGCGAACCCGGCGAGGGTGGTGTCCAGCAACGGCGCTTCGTCGGGCAGTACACCGGCGGCGTGCACGACCGCGGTCAGCGGCGGCTCGGCGGGCAGCGCGGTCAGCAACCGGTCCAGCGCGGCGGCGTCGGCCACGTCGCAGGCCACGACGGTTACCTTGGCGCCGGCCGCGACGAGATCGGCTTCCAGGCCGGCGGCGGCCGGGGCGGTCGGGCCGCGGCGGCTGGTGAGCACGAGGTGCTCGGCACCGGACCGGGCCAGCCAGCGCGCCACCTGCGCGCCGATCGCCCCGGTGCCGCCGGTGATCAGCACGGTGCCGCGCGGTCGCCACCCCGAAGTGCCGGTGTGGGTCGCGGTATTGGCGGCGGCGGTGCCCGCGCGGCGCCTCGTGCGCACCATGCGGCGGGCGAAGACGCCGGCCGGCCGGATCGCGAGCTGATCCTCGTCGTCCAATCCGGACAGTGCCGCGCCCAGCCGGCCAAGCGCCGGCTGGTCCACCGCACCGGCCAGGTCGAGCATGCCGCCCCACCGGTCCGGGTGGTCGAGCGCCAGCACCGTACCGAGGCCCCACAGCGCGGCCGCGGCCGGATCGACGTCCTCGGTGGGGTCGACCGCGACCGCACCGGTTGTCACGCACCACAGGGGCGCGGCGACGCCGGCGTCCCGCAATGCCTGGAACAGGGTGATGGTGCCTTCCATGCCGCGGGAGAGCCCGTGCCCGCCGGCGGGCGGCCGGTCGTCGAACGCCGCCAGCGACAGCACGCCCGCCGGCTCACGGCCGTCCAACGCCTGGCGGATCCGCACGGCGAGAGCGCCGCGTCGACCGGCGTCGGGAACCGCGCTGCCCTCCGGGACGTCGGGCAGGTCCAGCCGCACCAGGTCGGCTCCGGAACAGGCCAGGCCGTCCGCGACCGCCCCGGCCATCGGTACACCGGCGGGGACGGCGAGCAGCCAGGTCCCGGCCGGCCCACCGGCCGTCGGGTCGGCCATCGGCCGCCACACCACCCGGTACCGCCAAGAGTCCACGGTGGAGGACGTGACCTGGTCGCGGTGCCAGGCGGACAAGGCGGGCAGCAGCGAGTCGAGACTGTCCGCGCCGGCCTCGAGCCGGAGTCGGGCCCGCAGCGCCTCCACGTCGCCGCTCTCGACGTCATGCCAGAACTCCCGATCCACCGGCTCGCCGGCCGGCGCCGGCACGGGTGGCGACGCCGGCTCCGACCAGAAGCGGCGGTGCTGGAACGGGTACGTGGGCAGGTCCACCAGCCGGCCGTCTGGGAAGAACGTCGACCAGTCCGGCGCCACCCCGCGGGTGTGCAGCCCGGCCATCGACGTGATCAGCCGTTCCAGCCCGCCTTCACCGCGCCGCAGCGTACCGGTCACCACGGCGTTGTGGTCGAGCTCGTCGAGCGTCTCCTGGATGCTCATCACCACCACCGGGTGCGGGCTGACCTCCACGAACGCGGCGTGCCCACGCTCGGCCAGCGCCCGCACGACCGGCTCGAACCGCACGGTCCGCCGCAGGTTGGCAAACCAGTAGCCAGGATCCAAATCGGTGCCGTCGACCCAGTCGCCGGTGACGGTGGACATCATCGGAACCGTCACCTCCCTCGGGGTGACGGGAGCCAGGTCCGCCAGGATGCGCTCCCGGAGTTCCTCGACGTGGGCCGAGTGCGAGGCATAGTCGACCGGTACCCGCTTGACCCGCGGTACCCCGTCGGCGGTCAGCTCGGCCTGAATCTCGTCGAGTGCCGCGCTGTCGCCGGACAGCACCACCGACCGGGCGCCGTTCTCGGCCGCGACCCAGATCCGGCCTGGCCAGCGTTCCAGCCGGGCCCGCACCGCGTCGGGGGCCAGGCCGGCCGACAGCATGCCGCCCCGACCGGCCAGCAGCTCGCCGATCGCCTTGCTGCGCAACGCGACCACGCGGGCGCCGTCCTCCAGCGAGAGGGCACCGGCGACGCATGCCGCAGCGATCTCACCTTGCGAATGACCGATGACCGCCGCGGGTTCGATTCCGTGGGCGCGCCAGAGCGCGGCGAGCGAGACCATCACGGTCCACAACGTGGGCTGGACCACGTCGACCCGCTCGGCCGGCGGCGCGCCCGGTTCACCGCGCAGCACCGAGGTGACCGACCAGTCCGTGAACGGCGCCAGCGCGCGTTCGCAGTCGGCGACCCGGGCCGCGAACACCGCTGACTCGGCGAGCAGGCCGGTGGCCATGCCAGCCCACTGCGAGCCCTGGCCGGGGAACACGAAGACGGTCCGCCCCCGAACGTCGGCCTGGCCGGTGACGACCCGGGCCGATGGCGCACCGGTCGCCAGGCCACGCAAGCCCGCGAGCAGTTCCGCGCGGTCGCGGCCGACGACCACGGCGCGGTGCTCGAAGGTCGACCGGCTGGTCACCAGGGAGAACCCGAGGTCCCGGTGTGACCCGTCCGGGTCGGCCCGGAGCCGGGCGTCGAGGCGGGCGGCCGCCGCGGCCAGTGCCGCCGGCGTCCGGGCGGACAGCACCAGCGGCGTCACGACCGGCGCGTCCACCGCCGCTGCCCGCACCGCCGGCTCCGCCGGCCCGCTGGCGGCCGCGGGGGCTTCCTCGATGATGAGGTGCGCGTTGGTACCGCTGATCCCGAACGAGGAGACGGCCGCCCGTCGCGGGCGCCCGTACGTCGGCCACTGCCGCGCCTCGGTCAGCAGCTCCACAGCGCCCGCCGACCAGTCCACGTGCGACGAAGGCTGGGATACGTGCAGCGTCTTCGGCAGCACGCCGTGGCGCAGCGCCTGCACCATCTTGATGACCCCGGCGACCCCGGCGGCCGCCTGCGGGTGCCCGAGGTTGGACTTGACGGAGCCCAGCCACAACGGGCGGCCGGCGGGCCGGCCCTGTCCGTAGGTGGCCAGGAGCGACTGCGCCTCGATCGGGTCGCCGAGGGTGGTGCCGGTGCCGTGCGCGTCCACAGCGTCCACATCGGACGATGTGAGGCCGGCGTCGGCGAGTGCCCGTTCGATGACCCGCACCTGAGACGCCCCGTTGGGCGCGGTGAAGCCGTTGCTCGCGCCGTCCTGGTTGACCGCCGAACCGCGCAGGACCGCCAGAACCCGGTGCCCGGCGCGCTGCGCGTCGGACAGCCGCTCCAGCACCAGGACGCCGACACCTTCGGCCCACGAGGTGCCGTCGGCGTCGGCCGAGAACGCCTTGCAGCGGCCGTCGGGAGCCAGGCCGCGTTGCCGGCTGAAGTCTACGAACATCTCCGGCGTGCCCATCACGGTCACGCCCCCGGCCAGCGCCAGTGTCGCGTCACCACGCCGCAGCGCCTGGCTCGCCAAATGGATCGCCACCAGGGACGAGGAGCAGGCGGTGTCGAGGGTTACCGCCGGGCCCTGCAATCCGAGGCTGTACGCGACCTGGCCGGAGACGAGGCTGCCCCCCGGACTGCCTTGGATGTAGTCGTGGTACATCAGGCCGGCGAAGACGCCGGTGGGGCTCCCGTGGAGGCTGTGCGGGTCGATGCCCGCCCGTTCGATGGCCTCCCAGGCGGTCTCCAGCAGGATCCGCTGCTGTGGGTCGGCGCGTCGGGCCTCGCGTGGGCTGATCCCGAAGAAGTCGGCGTCGAATCCGGCGGCGGAGTAGAGGAATCCGCCGGTGCGCACGTAGGTCTTGTCCGGCTGTCCCGGTTCGGGGTGGTACAGCCCGTCGATGTCCCACCCACGGTCGGCGGGGAACTCCCCGATCGCGTCGCGGCCGGCCGCCACGAGCTCCCACAGGTCTTCCGGCGACAGCACGCCGCCCGGAAACCGGCAACCCATCCCGACGATCGCGATCGGCTCGCCGTCCCGCGCCTCGACCTCCCGCAGCCGCCGGAGCGCCGTCTGCAGGTCGGCCGCTGTCCGCTTGAGGTAGTCGCGGAGCTTGTCCTCAGTCGCCATCGCCCGCTCGCTCACGAGATCCCCAACTGGTGGTCGAGGATGTGGAACAGTTCGTCGTCGTCGGCTTCCCTGAGCCGGTGGCCGGCCATCTCGTCCGGCCGGTCCGCCGCACCGCCGTCCTGCCACCGCCGCAGCAACGCGTTGAGCCGCGCGGCCACCTTCGCCTGCCCGGCTCCGGCCGGGTCCAGGGTGGACAGTGCCGCCTCCAGCCGGTCCAGCTCAGCCAGTACCGGCAACGTCGGGTCGGCTGGGCCTGGATCGAGCAGCCGCATGAGGTATCGGGCGAGCGCCGCCGGCGTCGGGTGGTCGAACACCACGGTGGCCGGCAGGCTCTGCCCGGCCAGCGCGCCAAGTTGGTTGCGAAGCTCGATGGCGGCCAGCGAGTCGAAGCCCAGCTCCTGAAACGCTCTGGCGGGCGGGACCGCGTCCGCCGAAGCGTGCCCGAGCACGGCCGCGACCCGCGCGCAGACCACGCCGAGCAGGAAGTCGTCGCGCTCGGCCGCCGGTGTGGCGGCGAGCCGTCGCGGCAGGCTACCGTCCGAGCCTGACGAGGGTCGCCGACCGCTTGGGCCGGTGCCCGAGCCGGCCCCGGCGAGGGCGCGCAGCATCGCTGGGACCTCCCCACCGAGCCTACGCAGCGCCGATAGGTCGACCTTCATCGGTATGAGCACGGGGTCCCCGCTGGCGAGCGCGGCGTCAAACAGCGCCAGCCCTTCGGCGTGCGACAGCGGCGGCATACCGAGCCTGTGCAGCCGGCGCAGCCCAGCCTCGTCCAGCTCGGCGGCCATGCCGCCCCCCGCACCGGTCCACGCGCCCCAGGCCAGCGACACGGACGGTCGCCCGCTGGCGCGCCGGTGCAGTGCCAGTGCGTCGAGGAAACCGTTGGCCGCGGCGTAGTTGGCCTGCCCGGCGCCGAGCAGTACTCCGGCGGCCGAGGAGAACAGGACGAACGCCGCCAGGTCCGGTCCCTGGGTCAGCTCGTGCAGGTGCCAGGCACCGTCCACTTTGGGCCGCAGCACGGCCGCGAGCCGGTCTGCGGTCATCGACGCGATCACACCGTTGTCGACCACGCCGGCCGCGTGCACGACGGCGACGAGGGGATGCCGTTCGTCGATCCCCGCGAGCAGCGCCGCGACCTCGCCCCGGACGGCCACGTCGCACCGCGCGATGGTGACGTCGGCGCCCAGTGCGGCCAGCTCGTCGCGCAGCCCTCGCGCACCTGCCGCGTCCGGGCCACGTCGGCTGGTGAGCAGCAGCCGGCGCATCCCGTGCGCCGTCACCAGGTGGCGGGCCAGCACCGCGCCGAGCCCACCGGTGCCGCCCGTGATCAGGACGGTGCGATCCGGATCCCAGCCGAGCCGGGTATCCGCCGCGGGTCCGGCCACTCTGGACAGGTGTGGGGCGAGGAACGCGTCGCCGCGCACGGCGATCTCGGCCCGCTCCGTCACCAGAACCGCGCCCAGGTCCGCAGCCGACAGGCTACCGGCCGGGTCATCCCCGTCGACGAGCACGAACCGGCCGGGGTGCTCGGCTTGCGCGGCACGGACCAGGCTCCAGACGGCGGCGGCGACGGGGTCGATCGGGTCGCCCTCGGCCGCGGCGACCGCGCCGGTGGTGACCACCGCGAGGCGGGCATCGGAGCCGGCCGTGTCCAGGCTTTCGCGTACCGATGCCAGCACGCTCGCGGCGGTGGCGTGCACCTCGGCGGGGAGGTCCAGGCCCCGCGTGGAGGGCACGGTAAGCACGGTGGCGTCCGGCGCGGAGCCGTCGGGCGCCGGCCGGGGCACCGCTTCCCAGCCGAGCCGGAACAGCGAGTCGCTCGCGCCGCCCGCCAATCCGGTCGCCGGACGGACAACCAGGGAGTCGATCGACGCGACCGGGGCGCCGCTCGGGTCGGCGATGGTCACCGACACCGCGTCGGGGCCGGCAGGCGAGATCCGTACCCGGATCGTCTGGGCGCCGGCCGCGTGGATCGTCACCCCGCTCCAGATGAACGGGAGCGGTGGTGGCCCGTCCGCCTCGCCGCCCGCCCGGTCCAGAAGCTGGACGTGTAACGCGGCGTCGAGGAGGGCTGGATGCAGTCCGTAGGTGGTGGCGTCGACGGCGGTCTCGGCGAGGGCTACCTCGGCGTAGAGGTCGCCGCGATGGTGCCAGGCGCGGCGGAGGTTCTGGAAAGCCGGGCCGTACTGGTAGCCCTGGGCGGCGAGGTTGGGGTAGGCCGAGGTGAGGTCGTAGGCGGTGGCGTCGTCAGGGGGCCACGCGGTCAGGCCGACGGCGGTGGCGCCGTTCGCGGCGGTCAGGGTCCCGGTGGCGTGGTGGATCCAGGGGGCGTCGGAGTGGGCGTGGGCGTCACGGGAGTGGATGGTGACAGTGCGGCCGCCGTTATTGTCCGGATTGGTGACGGCGACCTGGAGGGTCGCGGAGCCGTGTGGTGGCAGGGTGAGTGGGGCGTGAAGGGTGAGTTCGGCCAGGTGTGGGTAGCCGATCTCGTGGCCGGTGCGGGTGGCGAGTTCGACGTAGCCGGTACCGGGTAGCAGGGTTTGGCCCAGGACGGTGTGG
>NZ_JBHLUH010000083.1:0-39970 GCF_042433955.1 Phytohabitans kaempferiae
AATCCGCTGCACATTGCCGGTGGTCCACCCCGTGCCGATCCGCACGCCGTTGCCCGGGGCCAGAAGCTGATCCTCGGCCAAGGTGCCGGTCGAACGCCACGCCCGCAACTCACCATCGGCAAACTGACCGACGATGTCATCCTTGCCGTCACCGGTGAAGTCACCGACAAGGATCCGCCGCACATTGCCGACCGTCCAACCAGTACCGATCCGCACCCCACTGCCCGGCGCGAAGAGCTTGTCTTCGGTCAGGTCACCCGTCGAACGCCAGGCGCGCAACTCACCATCGGCGAACTGACCGACGATGTCATCCCGACCGTCACCAGTGAAGTCACCCACCACGATGCGCTGCACATTGCCGGCACTCCAACCCGTGCCGACACGCACTCCGCTGGCGGGGGCGAGAAGCTGGTCCTCGGCCAGCGTGCCGGTGGACCGCCACGCCCGCAACTCACCATCGGCGAACTGACCGACGACGTCATCCCGACCGTCACCAGTGAAGTCACCCACCACGATGCGCTGCACATTGCCGGTGGTCCAACCGGTGCCGATACGGACCCCGCTGCCGGGCGCCAGCAACTGGTCCTGAGTCAGATCCCCCGTCGACCGCCACGCCCGCAGCTCACCACTGCCGTACTGAGCCACGACATCGCTGCGCGCGTCACCGGTGAAGTCGCCCAACCGGGCCACCGAAACCTGCGGATCCGGCTTGGGCTCTTCGAGGATGTTGTCGTAGCGGATCGGCGTGTAGAGCCCGGCGTAGTCCGCGGACCAGGTGCGCTGGATGGTGTCCCGGCTGCCGGTCTGCTCCATCACGACCGGCTCGGTGCGCGCGGAGTTGGCCCACTCGACAAACAGCGCCACGTGGTTCTCGCTCGGGTCGCCGGTGTGCCGCAGGAGCGCGTCGCCCGGCTTCAGGCTGGAGCGGGCGATCTGGGAAGCCCGGTTCATCAGGTTGCCGGTCCAGAACGCGCTGCCCGAGCCGCCGAGGCCCCACGCCATGGCGACGAACCCGGAGCAGTCCGTGCGGTAGTCGCCGTACGAGTTGCGATAGCACCGCACCTGGCTGTACGGGATGCCGACGCTGACCCAACTCCGCGCACGGTTGATCACCTGCGCGCGGGTCAGGTCCTTGTCGGATCCATTGCTCGCGCACGGAACAGGTGTGGTACTCACGGCGAAGGTCCGTGGCATCTCGCGCGACGCCAGACCGGGGTACTCGGCCAGCGGCGGGTCTCCCGGCGTCGCGGCCGTGGTGGCCGTCGCGGCAGCCACCGCCGGTGTCACCGCGAGCGGGCCGACGAGCAGAGCTAGCGGCACGATCACCACCGCGGCCAGTCTTCGCAGCATCCTTCGCATTCCCATTCCTCCGTGGGTTCGCGGGCGAAGCTCGTCGGTTTCCTCACGCGAGCCCTACGTCGCCCGTGTTCGAGACCGGCAGACCCTGTCACGGCACGCTTGAAGCCGAATTGCAGCGGATTGAAATCCGCTGCTCCCCGCGTACGGCAGGCGCGCATACCAGCCAACGAGAAGCGGCGAGGCCGCACAGACCTGACGAGACCTGACAGCCCAGGTCGGCCCGCTTCACCCGGTCGTCACCGCCCGCCCTCCTGCGCCCGCTGGCCGATGTGGTCACCAGTTCCGCGGTGGGGGTGACGCTGTTCACCTGGTCGGTGCTGGTGCTGGAGTTCGCCCTGGCCCTGGCCCGGCTGTTGCCTCCCGGGTTGCGCCGCGTACTGCTCGTCGCCGGGCTGGCGTTCCATGTCGGTATCGCGGTCGTCCTGGAGCTGGTCACGTTCGGCTTCGCGATGAGCGGGGCGCTGCTGCTCTACCTGTTGCCCGTGGGACAACAGGTCAGGCTGCCGGCGATCGCGGTGGCACGGATACGCGGTGCCCGTCGGGCACGTCGGTAGGCTGAGTAGTGGGTCAGGGCAGGATCTCGATGTACCCGTCGGTCCCGTGCACGCGGATCCGCTGGCCGTCGGGGATCAGCCGGGTAGCGTCCACCACGCCGACGACGGCCGGCAAGCCGTACTCCCGTGCGATCACCGCGCCGTGGGTCATCAATCCTCCGACCTCCGTCACCAAGCCTGCGACGGCGACGAACAGGGGCGTCCAGCTGGGGTCCGTGTGGGCCGTGACGAGGATGTCGCCCGGTTCGAGATCGGCCTGTGCCATGTCCAGGATGACGCGGGCCCGCCCTTCGACGGTCCCGGCGGAGACCGGTAGGCCGATCAGCGCGCCGGTCGGCACGTCGTCGCGCCGGTACGCCCCGGCGATGACCTCGCCGTCGGACGTGAGCACCCGGGGCGGCGTGAGCGCCTCGTACGACCTGAAGGCGTCCTTACGCTGGTCGACGAGCTGGTAGTCCACCTGGTTCGTGCGCACGACGTCGTGCAGTTCCTCGAACCTGAGGTAGAAGATGTCCTCCTTGTCACGAAGGACGTGGCCCCGCACGAGGCGCTCGGCCTCCTTGAGCAAGGCCTGCTTGTAGACGAAGTAGCGGCTGACCATGCCGTACTTCGGATGCTCCCGGTAACCGCTGAAGGTCCGGACCCGGTCGATCATCCGCTTGGCCTCGTCGGCTTTGTGCTCCCCGTCCGGCAGCGCCCGCAAGCGCTCCAGTACCTCCTGTTCCTTCTTCCGCGCCTCCCGCCGCCCTTGCTCGAAGCGGCGCTTGCCGGCCCCCGGCTCGAAGTTTCTGATGTTGCCGAGGATCAGGGGCACGAGCGTGGTGGGGCGTTCACTCCAACGCGGCCTCGTGATGTCGATCTCGCCCACGCAGCGCATGCCGTACAGGTCGAGGAACGCCTGGATGGCGTCCCGCGCTTCGGGCCCGCCCTCGAGCTTGGCCAGCTCGTCCAGGAAGCCGTCGTCCTCGACGTCGTGCAGGAAGGCCACCACCTCCGGATGCGGGCGGATCACGTCGGCGACGTCCAGCAGCGCCAGCCCCATCTCGGCCGTGACGTTGTGGGGGACGGACTGCGTGAGCGTGTCGGCGGCGTTCCTCTCGCCCAGCCACGCGTGCAGCTGATCGTTGAGCCACCACGTGGCCTCCATCGCCGCCACGATCACCTGAAGGCCCCGCGGATCGAACTGGACCCGCCTCAGCTCCTGGATGTCCGCCAGGATGTAGTCGAGCAGAGCCGGTCCGGACCTGGGCAGGATGTCGCGCCGCACGGCGGCTATGGAGGCCTGGCTGCGCTCGATCAGCTCGGTGACGATGGCCGGATCGGTCTCGATCGGGGCGGACGCGCCGCTGCCCGGCGGCGTCCAGGCGGGGCCCTCGTCCGGGACCGACCGGATGAAGTCTTCGCGATCGAGGACACTCCGCAGTGCGTCCCCGATCAGCGGATCGGACTTGCCCAGCGCCTCCGCGAGGCCGGCACGGCTCGCCGGCGCGGCCAGGATCGGGGTGACGTCGACGAACAGCCGCCCGCCCGCCTCGGCCATCGGCCGGGGCGTCGTCATCTGCCAGAAGGACAGCCCGAGGGGCTTCATGGCGTCGGTCATCATCTGCTGGTGACCGACGGAAACGTAGACGTGGTTGTCGCCGTCGTCGACCGCCGGGATGGGAAAGAGGGTGGTGATCGGCCGGCTCTGGACGATCTGGAAGTCATCGTCGACCAGGCACCATTCGATGTCCTGGGGGCGGCCGAAGTGCTCCTCTATCCGCCGGCCGAGCTGCGCCAGCCGCAGGACCTGAGCATCGGTCAGCGCGGGCTGCTCCTGCCGCTCCTCGGCGATCGGCACGTCCCGCGTCCCACCGGCCGGCGCGGCGTGGATGGCGAACTGCTTGGTGGCGACCGCCTTGGCGACCACCTCGCCGTCGCGCACCTTGAAGACGTCCGCGTTTACCCGGCCGGAGACCAGTGCCTCGCCGAGACCGAAGCTGGCCTCCACCGAGGCGACCCTCCGGTTGGACGTGACGGGGTCGGCCGTGAACAGGATGCCGGCCGCCTGCGGGAAGACCATCCGCTGCACGACCACGGCCATGTGGACCTTCCGGTGGTCGATGCCGTTGCGCTGACGGTAGGTCACGGCCCGCTCGGTGAACACTGATCCCCAGCACCGGCTGACGTGCCGCAGGATCGCGGCCGGGCCCACCACGTTCAGGTAGGTGTCCTGCTGGCCGGCGAAGGAGGCCGTCGGCAGGTCCTCCGCCGTCGCGCTGGATCGCACGGCGTAGGCGGCGTGCTCGCCGAGCGGGGCGAGGGCGCCGATGATCGCCGCCGCGAGATCGTCAGGGATGGCGACCTCTTCGATCTCCCGGCGGATCTCCGCGCTGAACGTGCGGATCGCCTCCCGGTCATCCGGGCTCAGGCGCGACAGCTGATCAAGCCGCTCGTCCATCGACGGCACGTCCACCAGGATCCGCCGGAAGGCCGCCGTCGTCACGCAGAAGCCAGCCGGCACGTGGATGCCTTCGATCCGCGACAGTCCCCCGAGGTGCGCCCCTTTGCCACCGACGACCGCGACCCGCATCTCGTCGACCTCGTCGAGACCCAACACATACTGCTCGATCACTGCGATACCTCCGAGGCAGCCGTAATCCGTTGTACTGCACTGGCCGGTCGATTCACCGACGTTTCGCGTTCTGTCGAATTTCCGGTCCGGCACGTCCTCATCTCATTGCCCCTGCGAGTCGCCCCACGGCGAGACATCTCCGCCCCCGTTTCCGCAGGTTGTGGCCTCGGCCGACGATTCTGCGGCACGGCGGGGGTCTTGCCGCAAGACCCCCGCCCTGCTATAGGTTGAAGATGGAGGGGGCATTCGCTCCCCCTTTTCGTCGGCCCGGCCGCTGTGGATTGAAACCCTTCCTCGCGAAGCGCTGACGCGCCGAGTCCGGCCATGCACGCCGATGCGACGCACCGGGCAGGGAGAGTGGCAGCGCCAGGTCGGTGTGGACGGTGTGCGGGGCCGGGGCGAGACACCGACCGCCGGGAGCACTCCAGCCAATTTAGGATACTCTTCTTCTATAGTGGCTGAATGCTGGTTGGTGTATCTACGCCGGTGGTCGCATTCGCGCGGGGACGCTCGGCGGAGTGGGAACGCCACGCCGGTATCGACGAGGTGGCCGCTGTCGCCGTTCACGCCGACCGTCTGGGCTACCACCACCTGACGTGCGGCGAGCATGTCGCTGTCCCTCGCGGTGCCACCACGTGGAGCGGCGCCGAGCGTGGCACCACGTACTGGGATCCGCTGGCCACCTTCGGCTTCCTGGCCGCCCGCACGAGTCGGATCAGGCTGGCGACCAACGTGCTCGTCCTCGGCTACCACCATCCACTGGCGCTGGCGAAGCGGTACGGCACGTTGGACCGGGTCAGCGGTGGGCGGGTGATCCTGGGGGTCGGCATCGGGACGCTACGTGCGGAGTTCGACCTCCTGGGCGCTCCGTTCGCTGGCCGGGGTCGCCGGGCGGACGACGCGATTCGCGCGCTTCGGGTCGCGTTGTCGACACCGGAACCGGCCTACGCCGGTGACTACTACAGCTTCAGCGGCTTGATCCTGGATCCGGCTCCGCTCCAGAAGCGGATCCCGCTGTGGGTCGGCGGTTCGAGCCTCGCCGCCGTACGACGGGCGGTCGCCTTCGCGGATGGTTGGACGGTCGCGCTGGGGGTCGGCCTGGACCGCCTCCGCGCGTTGCTGGGGGCGGTGGACCCGCCGCCGGGGTTCGAGGTGGTCGTCCGGCCCGAATCGCCACTCGACCCGATCGCCGAACCGCAGCGGACACTGGACCAGGTCGGCGCGCTCGGCGAGGCTGGCGCGACCATGATCACCGCCGTGGTCGAGCACGGGTCGCTCCCCCACTACCTCGACCAGCTCGGCAGTCTCGCCGAGCTGGTCGGGCTCGATCCCGCCCCGGCCGTACAGGTCAACGGAGGCGGCTGATCCGGCGTAGCGCGCCGCGGGTGGCGTGCGGGGCCTGGCATCGGGCAAGGAGGCGCCGGCTCCGGTCTCGGCGAGAGCACCGGACCGTCACGGCAGGGGTGCGGAGTCGACGAAGAGGTCCAGCTCCAACTGGCCATTCGGACTCACCGCGAACGACGAGAAATCTTCGAAGCCGGCGGACGCGAGCAACTCGTCGTCGATGACGCTCCGCCCGGTGAACTCCCGGCTGTCCCGGCTCAGGATCTCGTACGCGGCCTCGGCGACGATCGCAGGTGTGCGGGAGCGGGCCAGCGCCTCCTCACCACCGAGCAGATTGGCGACGGCCGCGGTCCCGATGAGGGTGTGCGGCCACAGGCAGTTGGCCGCCACGCCGGCCGATCGCAGCTCCTCGGCGACGCCCAGCGTGAACAGCGTCATCGCGTACTTGGTGACCGTGTACGGGATGTGCGCTCCAAGCCAGCGCTCGCTGAGGTTCAGCGGCGGGCTCATGGTCAGGATGTGTCCATTGCTCGACCTGCGCAGGTGAGGCAGGCAGTGCTGGGTCAGGACGGCGGTGCCGCGAATGTTGATGGACGTCATCAGGTCGAGGCTCTTCAGCGACACGTCCGAAGCACCGCGCAGGTTGATGGCGCTGGCGTTGTTGACGCAGATGTCGATGCCGCCGAACTCCGCGACGGTGGCGGCCACCACCTCGGCGACCTGTTCCGCGTCCCGTGCGTCGGCGACCATCGGCAGGACCCGCCCTCCGGCCTGACGGATCTCCTCCGCGGCGGTGTACACGGTGCCGGGCAGCGTCGGGTGGGGCGTCCCGGTCTTGCCGAACAGGGCCACGTTGGCTCCGTCCCGGGCCGCGCGCGTGGCGATCGCCAACCCGATCCCCCGGCTGCCACCGGAAATGAGCATGGTGCGTCCGCTGAGTGTGCGCATTCTCGTACCTCACTGATCCGTTCTCACACCGCCCGCCTGGGCGTGTCAGGGCTGGGCGCCTTGGACGACAGTCCACTATGGCGCTGGAGCGACGGCCCAAGGCCAGCCGCTACGTCGCGTCAGCGCAGCCAGTCCGTCATGGTGTGCAGGTGCTTGCGCATGTGCTCGCGGGCGGCCGCGGCGTCACGCCTGATGATGGCTTCCGCGATGCGCTCGTGCGCCCGCGCGATACCCTCCGCCACGCGTGCGCTCGGTTCCGGCGACGTTTCCTGGTCGACCGCGATCGAGTGGAACGACGTCAACGTGCGCAGGACGTCGACGAACAACTCCAACGCCTTGTTTCCGGTCAGCTGGCAGATCACCTTGTGGAAGTCGTTGGAGCGGATGAACTCCAGCGGCGCGTCGGTCAGCGCGGGAGGCCGCACGGCCGCCCGGAGCCGCTCGACCTGCTCCGCACTGAGCCGCGCGGTCGCGAGCGCCTCGACGGCGTGCAGCTCCAGGGCGGCGCGGGTCTCGGAGAGCTGGGCCGGCGCTACCTGCTCATGCTCCAGGAACAACGCGGTCGCGGCGGTCACCGCGCGGGCGTCCGGCTTGCTGACCACCATGCCGCCGTGCGGGCCGCGCTTCATGGTGGCGACCGAGTGGTGCTCCATGATCCGCACGGCCTCACGGAACACCGCCCGGCTCACGCCGTATCGCGCGATCAGCTCGGGCTCGGAGCCGAAGATGGCGCCCGCGGGCTGTCCCTCGGCAATGATGTCCCGCCCGATGCGGAAGGCCAGCGTCTCGGCGAGCTTTCGTGAGTCCGGCACCCAATCGGCCCGCGCGCGATCGATGTATCCGCCCGATGCTTGCTCAGCCATTGGTCGTCCTCGTCTCTGTCGGGTGGTAGCCCGCCGGTAACAGAGATTGTCGCAAGAACGCTCGTTGTGAGGCTCACCTGGGGAGTATGCCGGCGAGTGTCGTTCATGCCGCGCCGAGAATTTCCCGGGCCCGCACGCCGAACTGCTCCGAGCAGATCAACTCGGCCTGCCGGCGAGCGCATTCGTCCAGGTAACTCTGGGGCGGCCAGCGTACGCTTCGATGCAGCGCGACGTAGCCGCGCAGCGCCTGCTCCGGCACCTCGGCGAGTTCCTGGGCGCGGGCCCTCGCGGCGGCGATGGCCTCACCTGGGGCTGCCTCGGCCAGACCCAGGGCGGCGGCCTGGCTGCTGTCCAGCCGTTCCTGACTGGCCAGGAGTGTCCAGGGCAGAGTGTCCCCGTGCTGGGCGAGAAAGAATCCACCACCGCCGGCCGCGATCAGTCCGGCGCGCCCCCAGCCCTGCCGCAGCCAGCCGCGCTCACCGACGAACCGCATGTCGCAGGCGAGCGCGAGGTCCATGCCAAGGCCCACCGCCGCGCCGTCGACCGCGGCGATCGTCGGCACCGGGCAGTCCCGCAAAGCCCGTACGACCGCCTGGATCTTGCCGTATACGATCGTGGCGATCTGCTCGGGGACGCCGCCGCGCCCGATCTCGGCGAAGGTACGCAGGTCGCCGCCGGAGCAGAAGGCTCCATTTCCGGTCAGCAGCACGGCGCTGACCGCACATTTGCCGGCCTCGACCAGCGCCTCCGCCAGTCGCACCGCATCCGGCGGCGCCAGCGCGTTCCGCTTCTCCGGCCAGTCCAGGGTCACCTGCGCCCATGGCCCCTCGACCGTCATTTCCACACCCATGCCAGATGGCTCCTCGTGTCACAAAGGCTCTACTTGAATCCCAGGTCTTCCCAGCGCTGGTAGACGGCGGCCAGCGCCTCGCGCGGCGAGCCCGCGCGCTCCCGTTCGCGGAACAGGTTCACCTCGTCGTCGCGCCACACCAGGTTGGTGAAGAGCGGATGGGCGACGCTGGCGAAGTTTCGCCATTGTGCGAAGCCCTGCGTGTTCCAGAACATCTTCATCGCCTGCCGGCCGATCATGAGGCCGTCGGTGGAGTGCGCGGCGACCGCACGGGCGTACCGCAGCGCCTCGTCCATCAGGTCCTCGCGCGGTACGACCGAGCTGATCAGTCCCCACTGGCGCAGCTCCTCGGCGGTCGCCGTACGGCCGGTGACGAGCAGCTCGTAGCCCCGGTTGATGCCCAGCCGGGCCAGGAGTACGGGCAGCCCCATGTCCAAGCCGGCCAATCCGATCCGGCTCTGCGGTCGGCCGAAGTACGCGTCCGAGCTGGCGATCACCAGATCGCAGAAGAGGGCGAGCCGGAACCCGAGCCCGATCGCCGCGCCCTGGCAGGCCGCGATGACGGTCTTGTCTCCCAGCAGCAGTTCGTCCGCCCAGATGCTCTCGATCTCGTTGATGCCCTGTATCCGTGTGGACTGGGGCGGGCGGCGGCCGGACTGTTTGGTGCGGGCGTCCATCGGGGTGTGGCTGATGTCCTCACCGCCGCAGAAGTTCTTGCCCGCACCGGCGAGGATCACCACCTTGATCTCGTCGTCCGCCTGCGCCTCCCGCAGATGCTTGGCGATCAGCCGGTTCATTCCCGGGGAGGCGATGACGTTGGCCTTTTCCGGGCGGTTGAGTTTGAGCACCGCGATGTGCGGTTCCGGACGTTCGAGCAGCACCAGCTGTTCGTCGTCGTGCTCCACGTCGGTCACGTCGATTGCCTCCTTAGCGAATCGTTGCCCGCGAGCGCCGGACCAGGTACGCGTACTCCGATCTGGTCCGCGAGGAACTCCACGTGGGCCGCGGGCGAGCCCAGTGACAGCTGGGACGCCTTCGCCCGGCGCAGGTAGAGGTGTGCGTCGTGCTCCCAGGTGAAGCCGATGCCGCCATGCACCTGGAGGCAGGAGCGGGCGATCCGCAGGAATGCCTCCGATGCCTTGACCTTCGCCATGCTCGCCGCGGCCGGCAGCGCCGGGTCTGACTCCCCGGCCAGGTACCGGGCGTGGTACACGACGCTGCGGGCCTCCTCCAGCGCGATGAGCATGTCCGCGCAGAGGTGCTTGACGGCCTGAAACGAGCCGATCGGACGCCCGAACTGCACGCGCGTACGGGCGTACTCCACGCTCATGTCCAGGCAGCGCGATGCCGCGCCGACCTGTTCGGCGGCGAGCAGCACGGTCGCGGTGGCGAGTGCGCGGGAGAGGCCGCGGACCACCGCGTCTCCGCCGGCGACCCGGACCGCCGGGGCGTCCTGAAGGCGTACCTCGGCGACGGGCCGGGTCAGGTCCAACGTGGTCAGTCGGCGTCGGGTCACCCCGTCCGCGTCCCCCGGTGTCAGGTAGAGGCCGGGCCCGTCCTCCTCCTCGGCCAGGACCAGCAGGACGTCCGCCTCCGCCGCACCGGTGACCGCCCCGGCGTGGCCGGAAAGGCGAGGCGTCCCACCGAGCGCCCGGGCCCGCGCCGCCGGTGCGGCCTGGTAGGGCGTCCCCGTCCCGCCCAGGACCAGTGCCGCCGTCGTCGTTCCGGCGGCGATTCCCCGCACCACGTCGGGACAGGCTCCCAGCCCGTCCACCTCGACCAGCGCGGTGCCGACGAACCCGACCGTGGGCAGCAGGGCGGGCAGGGCAAGGTGCTCCCCCGCCGCCTCGAACACGGCCGCCATCTCCACCGCTCCCAGGCCAGCGCCGCCGTACTCCGCGGGCAGGGCGATCCCCGGCAGGCCGAGCGCCGCAGCCCGGCGCCAGACCGCCGGGTCGTACGAGCCCGACTCGATCCGCTCTCGGACCGCTGACACCGGCTCCTCCTGGGCGACGAACTCGCGGACGGTCTGTGCTATCGCCCGCTGCTCCTCGTCCAGGACCAGCACGCTGGCGGTCGTGTCAGCTCGCATCCCGCTCCTCCTCCAGCATCGCCGCCCACCGCGGATCGTCACCGGTCGCGACGATTCGCCGTACGGCGAGACCGCGGGCGTGTCGAAGGTCGACCTTGTGCGTGGCCGTGAAGCGGAAGTCGTGCTCGTCCAGCAGCACCACCCTCCGGGGCACCTTGTATCTCGCCAGCCGGGCGCGCAGGAAGTCCAGCACCTCGCCTTCGGTGACCGACGGGTCGGCCGGTGTGCAGCACAGCACCAGCACCTGGCCGTGGCCCGGGTGCGGCAGCGCCACCACCGCCGAGCGGACGATCCGGTGCCAGCCGGTGAGGGCGCTCTCGACCTCCGCCGGCGACAGGTTCGCGCCGCCGGACCGGATCACGGAGTCCATGCGGCCGCTGAAGTACAAGCGCCCGCCGTGGTCGAGCCGTCCCAGGTCTCCGGTCGGAAAGTAGCCGTCGGCGTCGAGCGCGTCGGGCATCCCGTCGTAGCCGCGCATGAGGGTCACACCGCCCACGCAGATCCGGCCGACCTGGTCGGTACCGGCGACCGCGCCCGTTGCCGGGTCGACGATGCGCAGCGCGGCGCCGGGCAGCACGGTGCCTTCCGAGCCCCGCAAGGTGGCCGGTTCCACCTCGGCCGGAAACGAGGTGATCAGCGTAAATGTCTCGGAGAGTCCGTATCCTCCGGGATTCCACTCGTGCGTCAGGCGCAACGCGGCGCGCAGGGGGCTGCGTCGGTGCACGCGGCGCAGCGACGACAGGTCGCGCTGGGCGAAGCCCGCAACGTTGATCATCCGCTGGTCCAGATGGGGTGGAGCGATCAGCGTCGTGGCGCGCTCCCGTTCGATCAGGTCGAGCGCGCCCTCGGCGGTGAACCGCGGCATGGTCAGCAGGCAGCCGCCGCTGGAGAGCGCGGAACCGAGCGACTTGACCAGGCCCGAGGACCAGAACAGCGGGGACATGCTCAACAGCCGCTCGCCCGGACGCATGGCGAGCAGGTCGGCCCACCGGTAACTCTGGATGCACGCCGAGCGGTGCCGGTGCACGACGGCCTTGGGCGTCGCTGTCGTCCCCGACGTGTAGAGGATCACCGCGTCGTCGTCCTGGCCCACCGGCACCTCTTGGCTGGGCCGCGGACCCGGCGACGGCGGCCGGGCGTGCGTGCCCGTCTCGGCCACGGTCAGCAGGGACCGCAGGTGCGGATACCGGGAATCGGCGGCCGCCTGCCAGCCCTCCGCGCGGCTGTCCGGCCCACCGGTCCGCAGGTCGCGTGCCAGTGCCCGCACCGGTTCGGCCGCGTCGACGGTGCGTACGACAAGCGCCGCCGCCCGGCTCCGCGCGAGCAGAGACTCCAGCTCCGGCCCCGCCGAAAAGGTGTTCATCAGGACCGCCACGGCGCCGGCCCGCGCCACGCCGAAGAGCGCCACCGGGAAGTCCACACCGTTGGGCACGAGAACGCCGACGCGGTCGCCCGGCCGGATGCCGATCGCTCCCAGTTGCGCGGCCAGGACCGCGGAGCGGTCGAGCAACTGTCCGAACGTGATCCGGCGACCGGGCTCCACCACCGCGTCGGCGGCGCCGTATCGAGCGGCGGCCTCGGCGAGCAACCCGGGCAGGGTCAGCGGCCTTCCGGCCACGACCGGGTCGGACTCGATCGGCGGACCGAAGGCCACCGCCTCGTTATCCGTCATGTGCCCTCATCCTCATGTTCATGCCGCGACCACCGTCCTAATGGGACAGAACGTCTACCGACCCGGCCGGGGACGGCGCCCAGGACGGCTGGCGTTTCTCCATGAACGCCTTCGGTCCCTCCTTGCTGTCCGGATGGCCCCAGTGCTCGCGCACCAGTTCCCAGCCGGCCTGCAGCCCGGCCAGCGGCGGAAGGCCGAGTGACCGCCAGATGGCGAGCTTGCTGGCCCGGACGGCGGCCGGGGAGTTCGCCGCGATGGCGTGTGCCACCTGAAGGGCGCGCTCGCGCAGCCGGTCTTGCGGCACCACCTCGTGGACGAGCGAGATGGCCAGCGCCTCGGTCGCGGAGAGTCGCAACGCCCGTCCCATCACCGCCAGCCGCAGTGCGTTGCCGGCGCCGATCCGCTGTGCCAGCAGGATCGGCTCCAACGCGGCCACCTGGCCGACGGACACGTGCGTGTCGGTGAACGTGGCCCGGTCGGCGGCGATGACCACATCGCCATCGGCGACGAAGTGCAGGCCGGCGCCCGCGCACACGCCGTTGACCGCGACGACCACGGGAAGGAGGCTGCCGTTGCGCAGCGCGGTGACCTTGCCCGCGTCCCGGACATCGGTCGCTGCGGCGCTGTCCTGTCTCACACCGCCACGCCGCGCGTTCTCCGCCAGGTCCATTCCCGTGCAGAACGCCCGCTCCCCCGCGCCGGTCACCACGACCGCCCGGCACTCCGGGTCCTCGGACAGCTCCCGCCAGACCCGCTGGAGCCGGTGGTGCAGGTCCTCACCGAGTGCGTTCATCCGATGTGGACGGTTCAGCGTGAGGATCACGACGGCGCCGTCGCGCTCGACGATCAGTTCCTCAGCGCTGTCGGATGCCGTGGATGTCATGGCCGCTCCCTGTTCTCTCGGCGGTACTGTCGGCGGTACGCGGCGGAGTCCACGCGCCAGCCGGCCGCGGCGGCGCTCATGGCCCTGACCTTCGGACGCGGTTCCAGGGGACGTCACGATCGGCCGACGGCTCCCGGGGCAGCCCGAGCACGCGCTCACCGATCACGTTGCGGGTGATCTGGCTGGTGCCTCCGGCGATCGAGCGGGCTTGTACGCGCAGGTACGACCACGCCGTGTTGGCTCGCCAACGGTCGTCGTCGGCCCAGGCCACCGCATCCGTTCCGTCCAGGTCGAGGGCGAGGTCCTGCAGCGCCTGGCTATGGGCGGTGCGGAGCATCTTCGTCACCGCGCCGTCGACCCGTGCGGTGCCGTCGCCGGCCCGCGCCTGGCGCGAGCGTTCGATCGTGAGCCGCAGCGCCTCCTCGTCGATCCACGCGCGGGCCAGCCGGTGCCGCGACTGCGGGTCGACGGATTCGCCGTACCGGCGGATCAGCTCGGCCACCGAGCGACCGGCGATCACGCCAGGCAGCACGCCGGCGCCGGAGTCGGAGACCCGTTCGTGGGCCAGGACGCGGCGGGCGATGCTCCAGCCCTCGCCCAGCCCGCCGAGCCGGTCGCCGTCCGGCACCTCGACCTCGTCCAGGAACACTTCGTTGAACTCCGCGTCACCCGTGATCTGCCGCAGCGGCCGGACCGTGACTCCCGGCGAAGACATGGGTACGCAGAACACCGAGATGCCGGCGTGCTTGGGCACCTCCGGGTCGGTGCGGGCGAGCAGAAGCCCCATCGAGGCCAGGTGCCCCAGGCTGGTCCAGACCTTCTGCCCGCTCACCACCCAGCCGTCGCCGCGGCGCTCGGCCCTGGTGGCCAGCGAGGCGAGGTCCGACCCGGCTCCCGGCTCGCTGAACAACTGGCACCAGATCTGCTGTTGGCTGGCGATCCCGGGCAGGTACCGGTGCCGCTGTTCCTCACTCCCCCAGCGCAGCAGCGCCGGTGCGACCATGTTGAGGCCGATCGGGTTGCGCGATCGGGGCGTCTTGTAGTCGCGCAACGCCGCCCCGATGGTGCCGGCCTGCTCGGCGCCCATGCCGAGGCCGCCGTACGCCACCGGCCAGGTCGGCACGGCCAGGCCGCAAGCGGCCATGGCGGCCCACCACCGGGCCTCGTCGAGCCCGGCTCGGGCCGCGCGCAGCCGTTCCTGCTCGCCGGCGTGCACGGCGGCGACCCAGGCCGCCGGAAGCTCGGCCTCCAGCCAGTCACGCACCGCGCGGCGCAGGTCCCCCAAGCTTTCGGCGGCCAGGAACCGGGCACGTGCGTCAGTGGGCGGAACCCCACGCTCCGCCCCTGACGGCGATGGCATGTCGCCCGCTCCGCCCCCCTCACGCGCGGTCACGGCCGCCGCCCCGCCGGTCCAGCGGGTACCCGGAGAAGTTCAGCCGCGGCGAGCCGGTCCACCTTGCCACGAGGTGTCAGCGGCACCTCGTCGATGGCGCGGAACTCCCTCGGCACCTTGTAGTGGGCCAGTGTCCCGCGCAGCCGGTGGACCAGCTCCGCCTCGGCCGACCGGTCCGCCCAGACGACCCCGGCCACCGGTACCTCGCCGAGCCGGTCGTCCGGGCGGGCCACCACCACCACGTCCCGGACCAGCCCGGTGGCGCGGATCGCCTGTTCCACGTCCGACGGGAAGACGTTGAAGCCGCCGACGATCAGCATGTCGCTGATCCGCCCGGTGACGAAGAGGAAGCCGTCGGCGTCCATCCGGCCGACGTCACCGGTGCGCACCCATCTACCGTCCGGCCCGCCGCGGCGTACGACTATCTCGCCGTCATCCCCGGTCCGCGCCGGCGTGCCGGTCTCCCCGTTGATCCGCACCTCCACGTCGGGCGCGGGACGGCCGACGGAGCCCGCCGGATGCCGCCCCTCCACGATGTCCCGGTACCGCACGTGGGCCACCGGACCCGCTTCGGTCGAGCCGTAGGTCTGCAGGATCGGTACTCCATAGCGCCTCTCGAACGCCTGCCGGACCTCGGCGGTGAGCGGGGCGGTGCCGGCCGTCACGTATCGCACACCGCTCAGGTCGATCTCCTTCTCGGTGGTGACCAGGGCGTGCAACATGGCCGGTACCAACTGGAGGGCATCCACCGGATAGCGGGCCAGCACGGCGGCGAACGCCTCGACGCTGAACTTCGGCACCAGCACCATGCGCCGCCCGACCCACAGCCGGAAGGCGAAGGCGTGGTAGGCGGCCACGTGCCCGAACGGGTAGAAGATGACGCCGGGCGGGACGCGCGGTGGCGCCGCGGTCGTCCGGAAACCGGGCCGGGACGGGTAGACGCTCGCCATCTGCCGGGCCGCCCCGGCGAGGTCGGCGTGCGTGTGCGGTACCAGCTTCGGTGTCCCCGTGGTGCCGGAGGTGCAGAAGACGCAGGCGACCCCGCCGGGATCGGGAGTGACGCGCGCGAGGTCCGGCTCGGGGCTGCCGGGGCCGGACGCGTACAGGTCCGGCCCGAGCAGTGCGACGGGTATCCCGACGTCGTCCGCGCGCACCTCCTCGTCGCCGGTGAGCAGCAGCGCCGGACCGGCCTCGCCGACGAGCGCGCGCAGCTCCGCGGGACGGAGCAGGGAGCCCAGCACGACGGCCTCGCAGCCGAGCATCCACACCGCGAAGGTCGCGATCGGCCAGTTCTCGTCGTTGCGCAGGTGCAGGCCGATCCGGTCACCTTGCCGCACGCCTGAGGCGCGCAGCCACGCCGCCAGGCGCCGCGACCGGTGCAGCGCCGTTCCGTAGGTCACCGGTTCGCCGGAGAGCGGGATGAGAAACTCGGCGTCCGGGTCGGCCTCGGCCCGGTGGAGGAAGGCGTCCAGCAGCGTGGGCGGCTCTGACTGTCCGGGGCTGGTCATAGATCCTCCTCACCGGGCGGATCGGTCGGTCCGGCGGCGAGCCGGCCGAGGGCGAGGTTCATGGCCCGCAGCAGATAGGCACGCTTCAGGTAGCGGTGTCCCACGAACTCCCACGTGTGTCCCATCGCGCCGTGGGTCTCCAGGCAGTCCTCCGCGTTGCGGGCCGCCGCGGCACCGGTCACCGACGCCGCGGCGCCGACCAGCGGGCTCAGTTCGGCGAGTTCCGCGTCGACGTGTGCCGCCGCGTAGAAGACCGCCGCCCGCGCCGCCCTTTCCCGCACGGCCATCTGCGCGCAGCGGTGCTTGACCGCCTGGAACGCCCCGATCGGTTTGCCGAACTGGGTACGCGTCTTGGCGTACTCCACGGCGACCTCCAGCATCCGCCCGCAGATGCCGACCGCCGACGAGGCGATGAGCAGGTGCGCCCAGAGCGTGAGCCGCCGCGCGGACTCGCCGGTGAGCAGGATCCGGGCGTGGTGGCCGGCGAACCGCGCCTCATGGACCGGGCAGCCGGGGTCCAGTGACTCCACCGCGGTGAACCGGACCGCGCCGTCACCGGGATCCGCCAGGTGGACCGCGTCGCGGGTGAACACCAGACAACCCCCGGCCGTGCCGGGCATCTGGTACACGCGGCTGACTCCGGTCAGGACCGCTCGCTGGCCGCCGTCGACCGGGACGGCCACCACCGAGGGAGCCGGTGCGAATCCAAGGCCACTCGCCGCCAGGAGCCCGGCCGGCGCCACGGCGTCGCCGGCGAGGGAGAGGGCGGCGGAGTACAGGCAGCTACCGAGGAAAGGACCGGGCGCGAGCCACCGTCCAAACTGTTCGAACAGGACCGTCAGCTCGGCCGGGCCGCCGCCCGACCCGCCACGAGCCTCGTCGAGCCCGATGCCCGGCCACCCCAGCTCGACCGCGAGCCGCCACAGGCGCTCGCCGGGACTCGCGTCGCCGGCCTCCACCTCGACGCAGAGGCCACCGGCCGATTGGCTCGTCAACACGTCGTGCGTCGCCTCAGCCAGTATGTGCAGGTCGGCGTCGACGGCCGGCTCCGTCGCGGTCATTTCGGCAGACCCAACAGTCGCTCCCCAATGATGTTGCGCTGGATGTCCAGCGTTCCGGCGGTCACCTTGCTGCGCAGCTCGTTGAGGTACTCCGTGGTCCAGCCGTTGACCGTCGACGCGTCCTCGCCAAGAATGTCCATCGCGAGCCGGGTGATCCGGATGACAAGTTCGGAGTGAAAAACCCGCAGCAGGGAGCCGTCCCCGTCCCGGGGCGAGGGCGCGGCGACGCTCAGATAGCACATGGCGCGCATGACGTGGGCGTCGCGCACGCAGGCTTCGATCCGCGACCGCAGCACGGGGTCGTCGTGAGCGCCGTTCTCCCGCGCGAACTCGCGCAACTCCTCGATGCGGCGCAGGGTACGGACCTGGCGGCCGAGCATGCCCGAGCCGCGCTCGAAGCCGAGCGTCGTCATGGCCACTCGCCAGCCCTCGTGCACCTCACCGACGACGTTGTCGATGGGCACCTCGACGTTGTCCAGGACCACCTCGCAGAACCGGGGATTTCCGGTGAGTGTCCTAATTGGCCGGACGTCGAGACCGGACGAGCGCATGTCCAGGATCAGCCAGGTGAGGCCACGGTGCCGCTCCGCCCGCCGGTCGGTGCGGACCAGAAGCTCGCAGTAGTCGGCCAGGTGTCCGTAGCTGGTCCAGATCTTCCGCCCGTTGACCACCACGCGGTCGGCGAGCACCTCGCCCGTCGTGCGGATGGCCGCCAGGTCGGATCCGGCCTCGGGCTCGCTGAAACCCTGGCACCAGAGCTGATCGCCGCGCAGGATCGGCTCGATGTGCCGAGCCTTCTGCTGCTCCGTCCCCCGGGCCAACAGCGTCGGGCCGGCGTGGTTGAGCGCGATGAACAGGCAGCCGACGTCCGGCGCGCCAGCCCGGGCCAACTCCTCTTGAAAGATCATCCGCTCTCTGACGGTGACTGGTCCCCCGCCGTACTCGCGGGGCCAGCCCAGCGCCCCGTAGCCCCCGTCCCAGAGTCTGCGTTGCCAGGCGCTGTCGTAGTCGCGTCGTTCCCTCGTGTAGAACTTCGGCGGCGGCGCGGTCGGCACGTTCACGGCGAGCCATTCCCGCAGTCGGTCGCGGAATTGAGCCTCTTCCGAACTCAGCGTGATCCGCATTCGAGGAAACTCCTGACAGGCGGCTGGTTGGCTCGACGCGGGTCGCGGACCGGCGGACCGCGCCGGAGGCCAACTCATACAAGAAAAGAGTATACTAAATAGGGGGCCTGTGCAACGCTTCCGCCCGCGGGACGGAAGGCTGCGACGATCCGGTGAGGAGATCCGCCGCCCGGTACCAACGCTGGCGGTCCTCGCCCACATACACCGTCTGACCGGCCTGTTCGAGGTGGACCAGGTGCGCGAGCGTCTCACCCAACGCCGCCCGTTTCGGTGCCCCGGTGAACGTCCGCCATGGACGCGACCAGGTCAGTTCAGCGGCCACCTCGTCACAGGTGGCTCCCGGCGCGGACGCCAGCACCGAGAGGATCTGCCGCAGGCGGCCCTCATGGTGCGCGACGATCTCGCTCACCCGGCCGGCCAGGTCCTCGAACCGGTACTCGTGCGCCGGCAGCACCTGGACGACGTCCCACGTAGGCAGGACCGACAGTGAGGTGAGGTAGTCGGTGAGCGGGCTGGCACGTTGGTGCGGATGGACCGAGATGTTGGGGCTGATGTGCGGCAGCACATGGTCTCCGGCGAAGAGGATCCCGCGCCGGTCGTCGACGAAGCACAGGTGCCCGGGCGAGTGGCCAGGGGTCCAGACCGCCCGCAGGCCACCGGGCAGGGTCTCCCCGTCCACGACGAGCCGGTCCGGAGGCAGGGGCCGGGCCCGCGACTGCCGCTCGCGCCAGGCGGCGAGCATCTCGGTACGCTCCGCGCGCCCCACGCCCATCTGGCGCAACAGCGCCTCGTTGCGCGCGGCGAACGCGTCGTTCGCGCCTCCCAGCGACATCAGCATCGCCGCGTCGGCCGGATGCAGAGCGACCGGCGCGCCGGATGCCTCGCGCAGCCGGTGTGCGAGCCCGTAGTGGTCGGGATGGAGATGGGTGACAAGGACCGCGCTCACGGCTTCGAGCTGGTGACCGGCGACGGCGAGTCCGTCGACCAGCGCCCGCCAAGCCTCGTCGGTGTTCCAGCCCGGGTCGATGACGACGACCCCGGGGCCGTCCACCACCGCGTAGGCGAGGACGTAGCGCAACGCCTCGTTCGGCAGCGGCACGGGGATGGACCAGACCCCGTCGCACACCGCCTCCACCTCCGGTAGCCGCTTCTGCGCCCACGCGGCCCGCTGGGCGCACGCCGGGTACGTCAACGCCGCGACCTCCTGCCCAGCGGCACGTCCGGTGTCTTCGTCCGCTCCGCCCGCCGCTCGCCGCGCAATGCCCGATCCAGCGCGGCCAGGTCGTCGAAGCGCCAGATGACATCGGCCAGCGCCTCGGCGTCCTCCGTGCCCAGAACCGGCGCGCACTGGCGGACGAACTTCGCGGTGAGCGCCTCGTCTGACATCGGATTGTCCGGCTCACCGACCGGGTTCTCGACGCGCTCGACGAACGTCCGTCCGTCCCGGGCCAGTACGGTGAGGATCGACGGGCGGCGGCTGGGAAACTGGCGGTCGCATTCCGCCGACCCCTCAACTCCGATCCGGTCCGCGAGGTCCAGGAGGCCCGGGTCCGCGCGCCGGTCGTCCCCAAACTGGGCCAGGCCGACCTCGCCATCCGCGAACGCGACCGCCACGTTGTACGGGATGCTCATCTGGGCGTTGAACGCGGTGTCCGGCTCGTGCGCGGGCCGGGCGGCGACCCGGGTCAGCGTGGCGACGGTGGCCTGTGCCACGTCGCCGGCGGTCAGGCCGTGCTCGTGACGCAGCCGCAGCGCGGCGTCGACCGGTCCGTGCGCGTCCCGGCAACCCGGATACGGCTTGACGTACGTCCGGGTCATGCGCCACACCTCGCCGAGGTCGTCGACGAGTGCGGACGGGTCCCACGACCCACGGGCGAAGGTCGCGAAGTAGCCGTAGCGGCCCTCCAGCACGTCCGCCGGCCCGCTGATCCCGCGCGCGGCCAACTCGGCACAGGTCAAGCCGTCCCGCGCCGCGCGTCCGGCATGCATGCGCTTGATCCCGTCACCACCGTGCAGGAACTGCATCAGGCCGCCGGCATGCGACCCGGCCAGCCCCAGCGCGTACGCGGTCCGGCGCGCGTCGAGTCCAAGTAGGACACTGACACCGGCCGCCGCGCCGAACACGCCCGCCGCGCACGTGTTGTGAAAGCCGTACTCGCGGATCGCCGGATGGCCGGCGGCGGCCACGCGGCAGGTCACCTCGACCGCCACCGCGGCGGCGAGCAACGTCCGGTCCGGGCCGACCCGGTGGCGCTGGGCGGCGGCCAGGACCGCCGGCAGCGTCGGCGAGCTCGGATGTACACCCCCAGGGGTGTATCCATCGTCCAGGTCCTGACTGTGCGCCGCCGCCGCGTTGGCGTACGCCGCTCCGGGCGCGGACAGGCCAGCGGCGCCGACGACCACCGCCTCGTCGCCGGCGTAGACCTCGCCCAGGTACGCACGCAACGCGCGTGACTCCCCCGTCGCCGCGCCCGGCACCGCGGCGCCCAGGTGGTCCAGGAAGAGCCGCCGGGACTGGTGCGGCACGTACGGCGGCAAATCATCGGTCCGTTGCTGGCAGATCCACTCGGCCAGGCGCGCGGTCGCGCCCGTCTCAGTCTCGGCCACGTCCATTTCCTTCCATGTCGAAGCGGGTCGCCTGGCTCAGCTGTGCCCGCCCCGTCCGCCGAATGCCCGGTCCAAGCCGACCCAACGTTCGATGGCCCAGAGTGCGCCGAACCCGAAGACCAGGAGGATCGAGCTGACCGCGTTGATCAGCGGCGTCGCGCTCTGCTCGATGAAGGTGTAGAGCTTCACGGGCAGCGTGGTCGTGTCCACACTGGACAGGAAAAGGCTCATCGACACCTCGTCGAAGGACATGATGAACGAGAACACCAGCGCCCCGAACAGACCCGATCGGAGGATCGGCAGCGTCACCGTGCGCAACACGTCCGGATAGCTCGCCCCGAGGGTCATCGCCGCCCGTTCGAGATTGACGTCGAACCGGGCCAGCGACGCGGTCACCATCCGGATGGCGAACGGCGCCGTGACAAGCACATGACCCAGCAGCAGTGTCGCGAACGACATCGGAAGCTTCAAGGCGCTGAACAACTGGAGCAGCCCGAGCCCCAGTACCAGGTGCGGCAGGGACAGCGGCGCCATGAAGAACGTCTCCAGTGCCGATCGGCCGGGGAACTCGTACCGGTTCACCGCGAACGCCACCATGGCGCCGAGGATGGTGGCGAGCAGGGCGGTGACGACACCAAGCCGCAGTGAGAGCCAGAGCGCGCTCATCAGACCGGGGTCGGCGAACGCCGCCTCGTACCAGCGCAGGCTCACGCCGTCCGGCGGAAACCGCGGATAGCCGCCCGCCGTGAACGAACTCACGATCACCACGAACGCGGGCGACAGCAGGAACAGCACTACCAGGGCGAGCCACGCTTTCGTGCCGAGGCCCGATCGTTCGGTCATCACCGCTCCTAATAGAACACGCCGGCCGTGCTGGACCCGGTCTGGTAGCGGCGTCCGAGGCGAAGGTTGAGGTAGGTGGCGAGAAGCGCCACGGTCACCAGCAGCACCGATATGGCGCTGGACAATGGCTGGTTGAAGTCCGACTGCAGCGCATTCACCGCTTGGAACGCGACCACGGTGTTCTGGTATCCGCCGAGGATGCTGGGCGTCGCGTAGGTGCCGGCGCTCATGGCGAAGACCAACAGGACGCCGCCGACGATCCCGGGCATCGCCAGCGGGATGTCGATCGTCCTGGTGACCGTCCAGGACGACGCGCCGAGGCTACGCGCCGCCCGCCTCGTCTCCGGGTCCACCGCCTGCAGCGCGGACATGACCGACAGCACCATGAACGGTATGAACACGCTCACCAAGCCGATGACGATGGCTGTTTCGGTGAAGAGCAGGTTGCCCTCACGGCGCAGCACCATCCGCCCCAACCAGTCACCGAACGGGCCGGGGCCGAGGATGGTCCACCAGCCGAAGGTGCGCGAGAGCAGGCTCATCAGCAGCGGTGAGAGGACGCAGATCAGGACGATGCCGCGGGTCCTCGCGCCCAGCCGGAGGATCGCCGACGCGGTCGGATAGCCGATCAGGAGGCAGGCGAGTGTGGTGAACAGCGTCACCCGGAAGGTCCGGGCGATCACCTCCCACGCTCCCGGTGCGGCGAAGAAGTCGCGGTACTGGCTGAGGACCGGGAAGGCCGCGTTTCCGAGCATGTCCGGCGTCTGCCTGAAGCTCTCCACGACGACCATGCCGAAGGGCAGCAGGAACGCCACCGCGTAGAGCGACAGCAGCGGCAGCACCAGCAGGTACGGCCGGTGCCGGCGCGAGCCCGCCGGTGCCCGCCTCGGTGCCGGCGGCCGAGCCGTGGTCAGGCTAGCCATCGGCCGCCCCGTTGCCGGAGGGCGTGCCGCCGGTCCGGAAGATGCGGGTATCCGCCCTGCTCCAGGTCAGCGTGTACTCCGTCCCGACGCGCAACGGTCGAGCCGACCCGGACGGGAAGGCGAGCCGGCAGGAGCCGGCGAAGGTGAGCTTCGCGGCGGAGCCGAGGAACACCTGGGACTCGAGCCGCCCCAGCCACGAGTTCCCCTCCGCCCTGCCGGGCTCACCGTCCTCCAGGATCGTGATCCGCTCCGGCCGCACGAGCGCTTCCGCCGGTGCGCCAGGGGTGAGTTCCCCCGCCGGATCGGCTCCCGACAGCATCGAGTCGCCGACCCGCAGGGTGGCCGTGCCGGCGCCGGCCTCGACCACCACTCCGGGTATCGCGACCGTGTCGCCGATGAAGGTGGCTACGAAGCGGTCCGTCGGGTTGCTGTACAACTCGCGAGGCGGAGCGAGCTGGCGGACAAGGCCACCGTCCATCACCGCGATCGCGTCGGCCACCGCGAGCGCCTCCTCCTGGTCGTGCGTCACCAGGACGGCCGTCACCTGCTCGGCGTCCACCAAGGCTCGGATCTCCTCGCGCATGCCGACCCGCAGCTTGGCGTCCAAAGCGGACAGTGGCTCGTCCAGCAGCAGGACGTCGGGTCGGATGACCAACGCCCGGGCGAGCGCGACCCGTTGTTGCTGGCCGCCGGATAGCTCACCGGGCAACCGTTGCGCGTGGTCGCCGAGCCCCACCATGTCGAGCTTCTGGCGCACGCGGGTGTGCAACTCGTCCCGGGGCACGCGCCGCCGCCGCAGACCGTAGGCCACATTCTCGTAGGCGGACATGTGCGGGAAGAGCGCGTGTCGCTGGAACACCATCCCCACCTGCCGGCGTTGCACCGGCAGGTCGGTGATGTCCCGGCCGTTGAGCCGCACTCGGCCGGCGTCCGGCCGGACGAATCCGGCGATCATGTTGAGCGTGGTGGTCTTGCCGCAGCCGGACGGCCCGAGCAACACCAGGATCTCGCCTCTGCGGACCGACATCGAAACGCCGTCGACCGCGGTGACAGATCGGTAGTTCTTGCGCAGTCCTTCCAGGACCAGGTACTCGATGTCCTCCTGGACGGCGGCCTGTTGGCGAGCGCCGGACGTGAGGCCACGCGCGCCACTCGCCATCATGGCGATGCCGCCCGGCCTGCGCGACGCGTCCCGACGGAGCATGTTCACGCGCCCACCAGCTTGCCCCACGCCGCCTTCCACGCGGCCGAACTGGCTACCATCGTTTCCTCGTCGAACTTCACGACCTTCTTCAGGTCCTCAGGGGTGAGCAGCTGTCCCTGAAGCTCGGCACTTGGTGGGACCTCGGTCGTGGCGTTGATCCTGGTGTTCGTCTGCAACTGTTCCTGGCCCTCCGGCGAAACGGCCCAGTTGAGAAACGCCTGCGCCGCGTTGGGGTGCGGGCCATTCTTGATCGCCGACCAGGGCAACGGGATCCCGGCCAGCTCGCTCGGCACGACCCACTCGACGGGCATCCCCTGTTTGCGCATGTCGTTGACGCGCGTGGCCCCGTCCAGGCCGATCCAGACCTGGCCGGAGGCGACCAGTTGGCCCATCTGGGCCGGAGTATGCGGGAACTGGTAGAACCAGTCCTTCCCCTTGGCGAGCAGTTCCTCGATGGCGGGCGTCGGATCAGCCGTGGAGCCGGCCAGTCGCTGCGAGCGCATCGCCAGGTAAGCCTTGGTGTATCCGTTGTCCACGTCGGGAATCGCCACATGCCCGCGCAGCTTCTCGTCGATGAACAGGTCCTGATAGTCGCTGGGCGGCGCGAGCCCGGCGGCCGCGTACTTCTCCTTGTTGTAGAAGAGCACCGGCACGTTCAGCAGCGGGGTGACGGCGGCGTCGCCAGGTACCCGGGCCCACTCCGGCACGCGGTTCAGGTTGGTCACCACGTCCTTGTCGACCGCGGCCCACAGGCCCTGTGCCTGACCGGCGAAGTAGGTTTCCATCGTGCCCAGCAGGATGTCTGCCTGCGGGTTGGCCTTCTGGCCGACAATCTTGGCCAGGTTCGCGGTGGTGACCCCTTCCACGTACTGGATTCGCACGCCGCTGGAGTCCGCGAACTGGCGGAACGCCTTCTGGTAGTTGGCGCCCAGGTCTCCCCCGGGCCCCATGATGACCAATCTGTCTTCCAACTCGCCGGCGCCCGGGGCTGGATCGGGATCCGACCCGCCGCAGCCAGTGCCGGCCACGACCGTCAGCGCCGCGACGACAGCCAGCCCGGTCAACCTCAACGCGTATCGTCTGTCCATCTGGGAACCGTCCCAACATTGTGAAAGCGATACCGGCAAAGCGCACCAAAACGCACGCTCATGACCGCGCGTCAGCGCGGCGCTCAACAGTCACGGGGAGTGCGGACCATAACCCGCCGTCCGCCGGCCCGGTTGGCCGGCAGGGCAGTTTTAGTATACTCAACTCCGAGGTTACAGCAAGATGTCACCGCTGGTCAGAGCAAGATGCGCGCATGGCCTTGCCAGCCGACAAGATTTGAGTACACTCAACTCCCCGCCCGCCGACTCGCGTCGTTTCCGCGCGCGGACGACCTCCGACCGTTCGATGAGAACGTCTCGGCCCGCCGTGCCGTGTCGGGGTGCGGAATCGAACGTGACGTGTCGCGCGGGCAAGCGCGCCGCCTTCTGACGAGGCGATCGGAGAGCCGGTCGTCCGAATGTGGTGGGAGGTGGGAGCAGTGGCCAGTGTGGACACACGGTGCGCCCTCGGTGACAGGCACACCGGGTCGGCCGGCACGGGCCTCACCGGTGGCGAGGGCGTCGGCGCAGCGATCAGGGATCGGCGACCAGCTGCGCCAGTCGGGCGCCGGCCACACGCAGATCCGCCGCCGGATCCGCGCCTGGCCCGTCCGGGGATACCTCGATAACGGTCATTGGCGCTGGATCGAGTCGTTAGCGCCCCACGACGGCGGCGACCGGCACGCCGTGCAGCCGTGCGCGTTCGATGGCGTCGGGGAGGCCGGGATGGCCAAGTACCTCGCGTCCGGGTACTGCCGCGATGTGGTCGAGGGTGCCTTCCGCATCCACGGCGGCTACGGCTTCTCGAAGGAGTACGAGATCGAGCGACTCCACCGGGAGGCACCGATGTTGCTGATCGGTGAGGGCACCGCGGATATCCAGCGCATGATCATCGGCTGCCGGATTCTCGAGACCTACCGCCTGTGAGTGCCCGTGTGCGGTCAGCCGACGAGGACGGCGAGGGCAGCGGCCAGGGCCACCAACGTAACCAGCAGTACACTCCAAGCCGCGAGCCGGCCGTCGGGCAAGGACTCCCCGCCGCGTAGCGCCCGGTGACTGTCGCGATATCGGGCGCGGGCCGCCACCGCCACAGCCACCATCACCGGTGTGGCGACGACCGCGAGAGCGGCGGCGACCACCGTGTGGATCGGCAGCAGGTGCCGCACCAACGCGCACAACAGGACCGCGCTCGCCAACGCGGTCCGCGACCAGGCCAACGCGGTCCGCTCCGGCTGAGCCTCCGGGCTCCACAGCCGGGCGTCCGCATCCCGCGTCACGCGATGACCGCCAGTACCAGCACCACACCGGCCAGGCTCAGTCCGACGGCCAGCGCGATACCGAACAGCATCGCCGGCAACGGCCGACCACGCCGCAGTGCCCGCTCGCTGAGCGCCCACCGCAGGAACGCGAAAGCCGGCACGAACGCTCCCGATCCCACCAACACGACGGCGGCCACCTGCGCGGCGTTCCCGTCCAGCAGCGCCTTGACCGCGACACCAGCGGCCACCAGACCGAGCGCGGTACGGATCCAGGCCAGAAACGTCCGCTCGTTGGCCAAGGTGAACCGCGGGTCCGGCTCGTGCCCGGACCGGTACACCCACAACGGCCAACGGACGCCCGCGTCTGACTCCCCGTCCGACGATCCCCGCGACGCCACCAAACCTCCGCCCTCTCCAAACGACAACCGCCCCAGGCCATCCAGCCACCGGCCCGCGCCTCACACCGCTGGTCGGGTCTCCCGCAACGTCAGCGCGATGGATGCCGGACTCGCGTGCAGCAGGAACGGTGTCTGCGGTCCCGGGCCGCACGCGGCGCTGCCCAGACCGTGATGCGCGATGTCGGTGTTGACGATGATCGGGTCGCTGGGAGCCAGGCCCGTGGCGTGCCGGTCTCCCCCACCGCGCTGAGCGTCTCGCCGTTGCTGCAAGATGTCCTACAGATTTCATCACCGTAGGCGGCGCTCATCACAGTGTCAAGACTGGCAAGATATCCTACAAGTCGATGCGAACGGGAGGTCGACCAACAGCGTGACGACTCGGCAGGACGACGCACAGCCGGAATTCCGGCGGCTCAGCAACAGCCCACCGCTGCACCAGATCGTGCAGCAGGAGATCAGAAACTACATCCTCAAACAGGGCCTGCGCCCCGGCGACCCACTCAAGCCAGAATCCGAACTAGCCCGACTGTTCGGAGTCAGCCGCAACTCCGTCCGCGAGGCGGTCAAGGCACTGGAGTCCACCGGCGTCCTGGAAACCCGACGCGGCAGCGGCGTCTACGTATGCGACTTCTCCTTCACCCCACTGCTCGACCACCTCCCCTACGGCCTCATGCAAGACCACCGGGCCCTACGAGAGTTGGTCGCGTTACGAAAGACCCTCGAAGCCAGCCTGATCACCGACGCCATGCGAGCCATGTCACCCACCAGCATCGCCGCACTACGAGAAAACCTGGACACGATGCGTGAACTCGCCGAACAAGGCGAAGGCTTCGCCGAACAAGACCGCCACTTCCACCAACTATTGTTCCGCGACCTCGGCAACACGATGCTGCTACGCCTCTTCGACCAATTCTGGCTCGCCTACCACGCCGCGGCACCACCCGCACGCGGCCGCACACCGATGGACGCCTACCACGGCCACACCGCCATCCTCGACGCCATCCTCACCGGCGACCCAGACCAGGCCCGCGCCGCGATCCACGACCACTACATCGGCATCGAGGCCAAACTCACCGAGAACTCGCCGGCCGAAACACCGCCACCCGCGGAGACCGCCACGGAAGCGGGTTGACCGACCGCACCGGCAAGGCCGAGGACACCGTCGTCATCGTCACCTCCGACAACCGCGGACTGTCCACAGCGGAGGGTTCACCGACCAGCAACCTGCCGCTGGCCCAGGGCAAAGGCTGGACCGAGGAGGGCGGCATCCGCGCACCGCTGATCGTACGCTGGCCCGGCGTGGTGGCCCCTGACACGGGGGTCCGCGAGCCGGTCACGATTGGCTGCCCGTGGCGGAGGCGGGTCTGGACGCGGCCGCCAGAGCCGGCGACGACGTCGCGCGGACCCCGATGCTGATCAGCCGTGGACAGGCGCTGTGGTCGGCCGGCCGGGACGAGGAGGCGCTGTCCGGTTGCCTCGCCGGCGAACAGCTCGCGGTCGCCACCGGCTGGACGACGGCCGCGGCGTACCTGTCCCACCACATCGGATGGCTCCATCTTGAGCAGGGCAGGCTCGCCGACGCGGACGTATGGCTGCACCGCGCGCTTGAGTTGACGAAGGACGACCAGCTCGGCCACGTACGGGCGGTCGCGCTCAACGGACTCGGCGTGATGCGGCTGTGGCAGGGCGACCTGCTGGACGCCGCGGAGCTGCTCAACGCGGCGCTGGCGATCAACGAGGCGACCGGCCGGGAGACGTCGGCACTGGCCAACCGGGGCAACCTGGCGAGCGCGCTACGCCAGCTCGGCGCGGAGGCCCACGCCTCCGCACTGCTCACCGAGGTGCTCGCGGCATACCGGAAAATGTCGAACATGCGCGGCGAGCTGTCCACTTTGGACGAGCTGAGCCAACTGCACAGTCAGCGTGGAGACGCCGCCACCGCGCTGGAGGTGGCGAGGCGGGCGCACGACATGGCGATCGCGGTCCACGACAGGAAGGCCACGGCACAGACCGCGGCGACTGTGGCACAGGCACACCTCGCGCTCGGCGACGCCACGGCCGCCGCCCAGTGGTTCGAGCACTGCGTAACGATCGCGCACGACACCTACCCCTTCGTGGAGGCACAGGCACTGATCGGCCTCGCCACCGCCCGGCTCCGCACCGGCGACCCGACGTCGGCGAGTTACACCGCCGAGCAGGCCGCGAGGATCGCCGGATCCCATGGTTTCCGCCTGCTCGAAAAGCGGGCACTGGCCGCGCTGCGCGCGTCGACACGACCCGGGCGGACCGGCATGGACGGACCACCTCCGCGGATTGTCCATCCATAATAGACAGTGCCGGGACGGACGGCGAACGGCGGCCCTGGCGGGCTTCACCCGTCCCGACGGGCCCTGGTCTCGCGACGGCGCTGGCCGGCCCGGTCCAGCCAGTTGTAGACCGCGTCGCACGCCGCGATGACGAGCGCGACCAGCCCCAGGATGCCGGTGATGACGGCGACCGGGACCAAACTCAGTACCGCGCACAGCACCGCCACGACCAGGAGCCCGACGCCGACACCGAGGCTCCACCTCACGATGCCGCTCATGCTGCCTCCAACTCTCCGGGCAGAGTACGCAGCCCGTTCGCCCCGACTCCCTGGAGCGTGTATGCCACCGGTGCCGTTTGCCGTCGCGCTCCGTGCCCCTCAGCACGTGGACGCGGCGCCAGCCAGCATAGACGGGTCACGTTCCTCCGCCGCGACGTCCCCCACGCTCGCCCTCAGCTCGAACGACGACCGGTCTTGACACTATCAAAGTGATATCACTTTGATAGTGTAGGACGTCATCGCTTCCAAGGAGCCGACATGACGGAACGCCTCGACCTGCCCGCCCCACAGGTACACCGGCGCATCGCCCGCGGCCCCTCGGGCTGGCCGCCCTGATCGCCTCGGCTGGTCTCACCAGCTCGATCCGCCGGCGCACTCGCGCGCTGGCTCGCGGACCAACTTCGCAGCACGAACACCCCATCGAGTACCTCCCGCGCAAGACCTCTCGCCGACGCCGGCCGCCTTCCCGGCGAAGTCGGCCGGACGCGGACCCGGCAGACCCCCGCCACACCAGACCGGAAGAGGAATGACATGGCAGTCCCCGACAGCCTCCCCCAGCGCGTCTTCCTGCTGGCCTACAACCCCGACAAGGGCAAGGTCCGCGCGGGCTCCAACCTCGGTGCCGTGCTCCGCGCCGCGGCGCTCGCCGACCTCTACCTCAGCGGCCACCTCACCGACGAACGCGGCCGCGCCGCCATCGGAGTCCGACACCCCTGCCACGATCCCGTCCTCGATGCGTTACTCGAAGAGATCGCCGGCTCCAGGCCACACAAATGGCACTCCTGGGTCTCCCGCAGGCAGCGCGCCGCCGTCAGAGCGGTACGCCAGCAGCTCGGCGATGGTGGCTGGGTCCGCCTCGAACCCAGCAGAATCCTCGGGCTGTTCCCCACGACCAAGGTGACCATCCGCGACCCTCGCGTCCGCAAGAGACTCCTCGGCCGGGTCAACGGCGCCCTGAGGAAGCCCATCGGCGAAATCGACCCCGCCGACGCCGCACTCGTTGCCATCGTCACCGCGGCATGCCTCAAGCACGTCGTCGACCGTAAGACCAGACGCGCCAACAAGCGGCGCATCCAGGAACTCACCAAGCTCAGCGGACCGATCGGCCCCGCCCTGCACAAATCGATCCAGTACGCGGCGCTCGGCGGCGAGGCCGGTTAGCTGTCCCTCCGGGCACTCGCGCTCATCGCGGTGGCCGTGCTCGCGGTCACGCTCACCCGGGCGGGGCGGTCATCACTGTCGCCCCCTACCGCCGCCGGGCGGAGCATGGCCGTGGACGGCGCATCTCTCGTCGAGGTCCTGGCCGCCAGCCCAACCGCGGCAAGGCTCAGAGCGTCGCGATCTCGAAGGTGGCGCGGTTGTTCTTGGTGTTCCCGTCACCGGTCTTCGAAACCTCGACATGCTGCGTGACGGGACGATCGACGCCCGGGTCGACGCCACCGGGTATCTCGAACAAGAACATGTGCTCCCGAGACGCTCCGGGTGCGAGCTCGGCGTAACCGCAGTTGACGACGCTGTACGTCACCTCGCCGCCGGCGGTCGACTCCCGTTCCGGCTCGCCGTACCGGCAGTCCTTCCACGAACCGCTACCCACCGGCACATCTGGCGTGATCGTGGCCAGCCAACGCAGGGTCAAGGTACCCGCCGGCGCCGCCGCCCGACCGGCATTGCAGACCGTGATGGCCATGTCGCCGCGCCACGGTCCGCCGTCCACGGGTCGGGGGCCAAGGGTGAGGGCGGTGGCGACCACGGACAGGTCGACGCCTGGCCGCGAGGTCTTCGACGAGCACAAAGGCCGGGCGGGCTGCGAGACCGATCCGACCGAATCCGCCGATCTGATCTTGAAGGTGGCCCGGTTGTTGCCAGGGTTCACGTCACCGGTCCTGGATACCTGAACGTACTGCGCGACAGGGCGACCGAACCCCGGGTCGACACTGCCGGGTATCTCGAACGTGAGCATGTGCTCCCAGGCAGACCCTGATGGCAGCGCGGGATGACCACAGTTGACGACGCTGTATGTCACCTCGCCGCCGGCGGTCGACTCCCGTTCCGGCTCGCCGTACCGGCAGTCCTTCCACGAACCGCTACCCATCGGCACATCTGGCGTGATCGTGGCCAGCCAACGCAGGGTCAAGGTACCCGCCGGCGCCGCCACTCGACCGGCGTTGCAGATCGTGATGGCCATGTCGCCGCGTCGCCGTGCGTTCGGCTGGTCGCCCCGCACCGGCCCCATCGCGATGTCGGTCGCGGCAACCGACAGGTCGACGCCTTGCCTCGGGGCATTCACCGGGCACCTGGCCAGCACCGGCGGCGTCTCCAGTGTGGGCGGCGCGATCGATCCACTGGGTGGAGCCGCGGGCGTATCGTCTGGTCCGCTGCCCGCCAGGACCGCCGGGGTCACCACGAGTGCGGTGGCCAGCGCACTGGCGGCGACCAGTCCGGTGGCGCGCCGCCGGCGTCGCCGGCGGACCGTCGACTCCACCATCGTCAGGCGGTTTGGTGCCGGGCTGGGCACGACCCCCTGGAGATCACGGAACGCCGACCGCACAAGGGCGTCGTCGGCATCGGGGTTCGTCATCGCCCGTCTTCCTTTCCTGTTTCTCGCAGGTAGCTCGCCAGCGCGGTCCTGCCGCGGTGCAACCAGGACTTGACCGTGCCGGGTGCGACGTCCTCCTGTTGCGCGATCTCCGCTATGGGTAGGTCGGCCAGGTAGTGAAGGATGACCGCACGACGCTGTCGCGGCGGCAGTTGCGCCAGCCCGGCCGCCAGCGCGACCCGGTCGGGACCGGGTCCCGCGACCGCCTCGGTCCGCTGACGGTGCAAGAAGTCGGCCGCGATCCGAAGCCGCCGCCAACGGGTGCGCGCGAGGTTGTAGGCGACCTGCCGCACCCAGGCGACCGGGTTGTCGTACGCGGAGACCTGCTTCCACCGGCTGAGGGCACGGCAGAACGCCTCGTGCACCAGGTCTTCGGCAACCGCGGCGTCGCCGGTGTACGCGAACAGCTGCACGGTCAAGCTGTGCACGTGCGTCGCGTACAGCTCCGTGAAACCATCCGCTACCACCGGCGGCACCTGCACCGTCCGTAGCACCGCCTCGTTCACACTGGTCAACATCCCTCCCAGGCCGCTGGCACACCCCGGCTGGCGCCGCACGTAAAACCAACGGAGGCTAGGAAAGGTTGCAGCCGACTATTGGCCGCCCTGACTTGCAATCGGCGCCGCCGTTGTAAGAGACGCCGGCTACGCCAAGCGGGCTGCCCTGCCGAGCGCGATCATCCCACGGCGCGCGCAGACCCGTCAGACCGTCCATGGTTACGCGTTCGGGCACTATCGCGGGACGATGTCTTGATTTCCGATGACGGAGAGAAGCTGCAGTTTCTCGTAGCTTTCGCTGCCGGGTACGGCGGTGTAGACGAGCAGCATGTGTGACTGCTCCGGGTCGAGAAGCACCTGGCAGGCAAGTTCGAGGGCGCCGAGCTGGGGGTGAACGAAGCGTTTGGCCTCGTTGAAGCGGATGCCGACTTCGTGTTCGTTCCAGACGGTGCGAAACTCCTCGCTGCGGGAGAGCAGGAGGTGTTGGAGACGGGCGGCCCGTGAATCGGGTCCGCGGAGTGTGACCGTGCTGCGCAGCCCGGCGGCGTATACGCGGGAGTGGGTCTCGTGGTCGTCGGGGTGGTACAGCGCCCGGCAGGCCGGGTCGGTAAACCACCGGTAGCCGATGCTGCGGGCCGGGCCGGTGTAACGGGTGAGGTCGCCGGTGAGCGCGACGCCGAGCGGTGTCTGCCGGAGGGTCTCGCCGAGCTCGGTGACGATCTCGGCGGGCGTGTCGATGAGTCGGTCGAAGATGCGGAGCAGGCCGGGACTGATGTGTTCGCTGGTCGCGCCTCTGGTGGGAGGATTGTGCCCGGCGAGGCGAAACAGGTGGTCGCGTTCGTCGAGTGACAGATGCAGACCCTGCGCGATCGAGGCGATCATCTGCTCGGACGGGTGAGGCCCGCGCTCCCGCTCCAGCCGGCTGTAGTAGTCGACGGAGATGTGACAGAGCGTGGCGACCTCTTCGCGGCGCAGACCGGTGGTTCTGCGCCGCTGCCCGCGCGGGAGGCCGACGTCTTCCGGCTGCAACGACTCTCGCCGGCGACGCAGGAACTCGGCGAGTCCGGCTCGATCGATCACGGCTGCTTCCTCCCTGCTCACCGGTCCTGTTTCGTTCTACCACCGGTGCCTGAACCGCAGCCTCGGATTGTCGATCCCCCCTTCGCGGCCGGCTCGGTCCGGGCAGCCTCGGATTGACAGGCCGTGGATAACCCGCCGGATCGGGCGCAGCCTGAAATCGCATCCAGTTTCCATAGGAACGGGCGTACGGACCGAACTCACTCGAAAATCAATGTGGTAACCGGATCGCTCCGGAATCGATGAGGAGAAGCGAGGAAGAACACATGGCACGCACACGGCCCGACATCACCGTTCCCAACCTTTCCGACAAGCTCGCCGTCGTCACCGGCGCGAGCGACGGCGTCGGATTGGGCCTGGCGACCCGCCTCGCCGCCGCGGGCGCCGAGGTCGTCATGCCCGTCCGCAACCGCCGTAAGGGCGAGGCGGCGATCGCGAAAATCAAGCAGCGGTACCCGAAAGCCGTCCTGTCCCTCCGGGACCTCGACCTGTCGTCGCTGGGCTCGGTCGCCGCGCTGGGCGCCACGCTGCACGGCGAGAACCGTCCGATCCACATCCTCGTCAACAACGCCGGCGTGATGACTCCACCGGACCGGCAGGCCACCGAAGACGGGTTCGAACTGCAGTTCGGCAGCAACCACCTGGGCCACTTCGCGCTCGTCTGCCACCTGCTGCCGCTGCTGCGTGCCGGACGCGCCCGCGTGACCTCGCAGATCAGTGTCGCCGCGAACCAGTACGCCATCAACTGGGACGACCTGAACTGGGAACGGTCCTACCACGGCCGTCGCGCGTACAGCCAGTCCAAGATCGCGTTCGGCCTGTTCGGGCTCGAGTTGGACCGGCGCAGCCAGGCCGCGGACTGGGGAATCACCAGCAACATCTCCCACCCCGGCGTCGCCCCGACCAGTCTTCTGGCCGCGCGCCCCGAGATGGGCCGGACAAAGGACACCGCCGGCGTACGCGTCATCCGCGCTCTCTCCCGCCGCGGCATCCTCCTCGGTACGGTCGAGACCGCGCTGCTTCCGGCCCTGCTCGCCGCCACCTCCCCGGACGCGCGCGGCGGTCGCCTCTACGGTCCGAGCGGCATCGGGAACCTGTCCGGCGCGCCCGCCGAACAGGCCCTCTACTCCCGGCTCCGCAGCGCGGATGACGCCAAGCGCATCTGGCAGATCTCCGAGAAGCTCACCGGCACCTCGTTCCCGCAGGATCTGTCCGCGCTCGATCCGAGGGCCGGCAGGTGAGGCCACACGCGTCCGCGCGAAATACCGGCCTCCCGCAGCGGCTGTCTCATCGGGTATCGATGGCGGCGATGCCGTCGATGATCCTGTCCAGGCCGAAGGCGAACTCGTCGTCGGAGTACGCCACCGGACCGTCCAGTGCCCCCAAGGTGAGGATGCTGGCGAAGGCCGGGTATCTGTCGGCCGTGACGAAGGCACGCAGGATCGCGCCGTAGGCCGGCGAGTCCGCCTGGCCGGCGGCGGTCTCGATCACCGTCGCCAAGCGTGCCTGTTCGCGGGTGTATCCGGTGACGAGCGTGACGACACGCAGGCGCTCCACCGGACCCAAGGTGGTGTCGTCGAGCGCTCGAAGGATGTGCTCGCCCCAGGTCAGCTCGTTGGGCGTGGTCGACGGCCCGGTGGAGGGCACGTCAAGCATCCACGGGTGGGCTCGGTACGCCGCGAACAGCTCCCGGGCGATGACCCGCAGGCGGTCGGGCCACTCCTGCCCTCGCTCGGCGGGGAGATCCGGCGGAGCGGCCGCCCGGTCGCGCATGAGGATCAGCAGGTCTGCCTTGGACCGGACGTAGCGGTACAGCGCGGTCGTGGCGCAATCCAGTACCGCCGCGACCTTGGCGAGCGAGACCTCGGCCAAGCCGTGACGGTCCGCCATCTCCACGGCGGCGTCGACGATGTCGTGCAACTCGAACGCCGGCTTCGGCCCCGGCCGCTCCTGCGCCTTGCCACGCCAGGCCAGCTCGATCGCATCCGGTATCGGCTTCCGCACGCCCTCGCTCATCGACCCGTCCGCTCCTTTGCCCTGCACACAAGCCTCAGTGTATGGTTTTCACCGTTAATGGTGAACGGCGTTCGCCATTGAACCTGAGGTTCGCACAGGCAGCCGATCGGAGCGCACATGGACTCTCGTGAACGACCAAGCCCTCTCCTGGGGTTCTGGGCGAGCATCGCGTTCCTCGTCACCACCGCGGCCTATCTCGTCGCGCTCGTGGTCATGATGGCTACGGGCGGCGACGATCCGGCCGTCGAGCCCTGGGCCACCGTGTTCAACGTCCTCAACCTCGTCGCCCCGCTCATCGGCGTCCCGATCTGGTGCTCGGCGCATCTGCTCGCGCCCGCACGCGCCCGCGCCTACACCCTGTCCGCGTGCGTGTTCGCCGCGGGCTGGGCGGCGAGCGTCACCATCAACCGCTTCATCGGGATGACCCTCGTCCCGCAGTCGACCCGGTCAGGCGACACGCAGGGACTGGAATGGTTCCTCACCTACTCATGGCCCTCCGCCACCCGCGCCATCGAGATGCTCGGCTGGGGAGTGTTCTTCGCCCTCTCGTGCCTGTTTCTGGCCGCCGCGTTCACCCGGGCCGGACTGGAACGAGCCATCGCCATCACTCTGGCGCTCATCGGGGTACTCAGCTTCATCGGCGCCACGATCGGTCTCGCCATCGACTCCGAGACCCTGATGGGAACAATCGCCCCCATCGGCTGGGGCGCAGGACCGGCGGTCGCCGCCGCGCTACTGGCCATCTGGTTTCACCGCCAACCCCGCGCCGTAATCAACTTACCGAACGCGTCCGCGACAGCCACCGAACCGGCTACGGCCCAGCCGTGAACCAACACGACGACGCCGTGATCCTTCGTTTTCGCTATCAAGCTTTCGCTTTGTTGGTGGAGTCCGGGAGGCCTGGTTGGTGTGGGAGGGAACAGCGGCGCTGGCCACGCGACAGTGCCGCGACGTCACGTCTCGCTGCTGACGCGGATCACGTCGAGCCCACCGGCGGCGGCATGGGCCGTTCGCCATCGCCGGTCATCGACACGGTCGGGTTGGGGACGCGGAAACTCCGGCTCAGGATGGGCTGCGTGGCGAGGTGGATGCGTGGACGGACTCAGACATGCAGGGTGGGCCGGTAGATGAGCTCTTGGATGCGGCCGTCGAGCGTCCGGCTCTCGATCAGCTCAAGGTCGAAGTCGGCCGCACCCTGAAAGATCGCGTCCAGCCCGGTCCGACCGGTGATCACCGGAAAGAGCGTCACCTGGACGCGGTCGACCAGACCGGCGGCCATCAGCGCGCGGTTCATCGACAGGCTGCCGTGCGAGCGCAACGGCACGTCGGACTCCTCCTTGAGCCGAGCGACGACGTCGACGGCGTCACCGCTCACGACGTTCGCATCCGGCCAGTCGAGAGATCCTTCCAGCGTGGTCGACACCACCGTTGCCGGCAGGCTCCTCATCCGGGTGACCCACGCGTCACGCACCTCGGACTCCTCGGTGCTCGATGCCAGCATCCGCGCGAACGCCCGGTACGTGTTGGCCCCGAAGACCATCCGCTGCTCCTCGCCGTACAGGGCGAGGCGGTGGTCGAGCAGCTCGGGGCCTTGCTTGCCCCAGTAGCCGGTCCAGTTGCCGCCGGCAGCGCCGAAGCCGTCGAGGCTGGAGAAGACGTCGAACGTGTAGGTAGCGGTCATGATGCTCTCCTCAAGTGCGGTTGATCGCCTGTTGGAGATACAGACTGCCGACCACGGCGAAACTCATCGCCCTTGGACGCCTGGAGTCGGCGGCCTGCCGATCGAGACACACATCGCTGCAAACGAGGGCTTCCCTCGCTCGGCCGGTCGTTCCGTGCCTCCGTGATCTATCGTTCTCCTCGTCGCACAAGGACCCGGAGGGCGGCCCACGATGGCTCGGACACAGCTGTATCTCGTCCGCCACGGCGAACAGGATCCGGCGCCCGGTCACGCTGCGGACGGAGGCCTTTCGCACCTCGGTCGCGAGCAGGCGGACCGCCTGGGTCGGCGGCTGCGTAAGGTGCCTTTCTCGGCGATCCACCACAGCCCGTTGGCTCGGGCGGCCCAGACCGCCGACATCGTCGCCGGTCACCTCCCGCATGTGCCACGACACGACTGCGATCATCTGGCGGATCGAACGCCGGTGCCCTCCGTCGGACAACGCGGCCGATACCCGGACCGGTGGCTTGCCTGGCTCGACGGCGTGCCCGACGACGAACGCGACGAAGACGCGAAGGCCCTGCAGGCCGCTGTCGCACATTTCGGTGTCGTCGGCGACAACGACCGGCATGAACTGCTGATTACGCACAACTTCGTCATCGGCTGGTTCGTCCGGCACATGCTCGACGCCCCGATCTGGCGGTGGATTGGCCTCAACCAGGCACACTGCGCGATCACCATCGCGCAGTGGGATTCCGACCGACCGCCGACCTTGGTCAGCTTCAACGACACAGGGCACCTGTAGCCGCGCGGCGTCCGCTCATCAACGCAGGGCTGTCAACGCATCGGCCGCCATCGCCGGCCGACCGCTGGCCGCCGGTGAGCAGGGCGTCGACGCATTCGGCGCGTTGAACGTGCACATCTTTGCCCGGCCCTCGCGCCGCCGCCTCCGCGCCCTACGAGCGCGATTCCCGAAGAGGGTCCCTTTCTCGCCTGTCCAACATGGACATCGACGCTGTTGAGATGTCGGCTGCTCGGTGCGGTTGCGTTTCCAGGCCGCGGTACGCCATCGCGACGAGTACATGGCCGCCACCTTCGTGCGAGCCCGAATCAGGCCGGAACCAGTGGACACCGCGGCCCGACTATCCATTCAGGCGTTCCTTGGGAGGGAGTCGGTATGAGCGGACGGCGGGCGGTCCTTCGAGCGGCAGCAGGCGGCGTCGGGTTAGGGCTGTCCGCGGCCCTCACGACACCGGCGACAGCCTCGACCGGCGGTGGGCCGCGGATCGCGATCCTGCTCTACGACGGACTCACCGCGTTGGACGCGGTCGGCCCGTACGAAGTGCTCTCCCGTGTGCCCGACGCATCCGTCGTCACCGTAGCCAAGCGGGCCGGGCAGTTGCGCACCGACACGGGAGTGCTCGGGCTGGTCGCCGACCGGTCCCTGCGGCAGGTCCGGCACGCCGACGTGCTCCTCGTGCCTGGCGCCAGCGAACGCGGCGTCACCGCCGCCATGCAGGACACCGAGACCATCGACTGGGTGCGGCGCATCCACCGGCACAGCACCTGGACCACGTCGGTGTGCACGGGAGCGCTGATCCTCGGCGCCGCGGGCCTGCTCACCGGTGTGCCCGCCACCACATACTGGGCGTCCCGCACCTACCTGCGGGACACCTTCGGGGCGGTACTCACGCCCGGCCGGTTTGTCGAGTCGGGAAAGATGATCACGGCGGCCGGGGTGTCCGCCGGCATCGACATGGCCCTGCACCTGGCCGCCAAACTCGCCGGCACCCAGGTCGCGCAGGCCCTGCAACTCGCGGTCGAGTACGACCCCGCTCCCCCCTTCGACACCGGCAGCCCGGACAAGGCCGGCCCCGAGTTGCAGCAGCTCGCCCTGCGACTGCTCGCCGCATCCGCCCGCTGAGCAAGGACCAGCCTGGTTCGTACCGGCCACCCTCGGGCACAGCACCCTGACCTCCGTAGGGCCGGACAGCCATCGCCCGCGGGCTCGCCAGCCGGCAGCCGGCGACGTTAGTAACCGTTAATCATGGGGTAGTACGGTTACTAGACGGCATCCGATCCTGGCGAGTGGGAGGAGTTCGCTGTGCGGCACGTAGCGAAGACGAGGCACCGGTATCGGGAGCTGGAGGGCTTGCGGGTGCACTATCGGGAGGCGGGGGTGGCGTCGTCGACGGCGGTCGTGCTGCTGCACGGGTTCCCCAGCTCGTCGTACTCGTTCCGCGACGTCCTCCCCGCTCTGGGAGAGCACGCGTACGCGGTCGCGCCCGATCTTCCGGGGTTCGGGTTCTCCGACGCCCCGGGCCTGGAGGAGTACGAGTACACCTTCGAGCGGCTGTCGCAGGTGATCGAGGCGCTGGTCGAGGACCTCGGGATCGAGCGGTACGTGCTGTTCGTGACCGACTTCGGCACGCCGGTGGGGTACTTCATGGCGACCCGCCATCCCGAGCGGGTGCTGGGCTTGGTGGTGCAGAACGGCAACACCCACGAGGCAGGGTTGAACGAGGGGTGGGATGCGTCGCGCCGGTTCTGGGCCGAGCCGACCGAGGAAAACAAAGCGGCACTGCCGGAGTGGCTGAACTTCGACGGCACCCGCGACCAGTACCTCGCCGGGTTGCCAGAGGAGTTGCGGGAGTTGCATCCGCGAGAGTCCTGGCACCTGGACTGGGAGCGCCTGTCGAGGCCGGGCAACACCGATGTGCAGTTTCAGCTCTTCTACGACTACCGCAACCACGTCGCACGCTTCGACGAGATCGCGCGATACCACGCCGAGCACCAGCCGCCTTGTCTGGTGCTGTGGGGCCGGCACGACACCTTCTACGACATCGCGGAAGTGCTCGCCTACCACCGGGCGATGACGTGCTTCGAGGCACACATCTACTAGTGCTTTGTCATGATCTTCGTTGGCGTCTGTCTTCGGTTCCGTTGCGGTAAGCGG